>CAHJXH010000230.1 GCA_903644075.1 Sphingobacteriaceae bacterium
CGCCCATAAATGTATTTGTATAATGGTTGATGGCGAAGGCTATTTGCATGTAACCTGGGGGCATCATAATCAGCCGTTGAATTATTGCAGGAGTATTAGTCCGGGTAGTTTGAAGCTGGGTGATAAATTACCAATGATAGGGGTAAAGGAGAACAAAGTAACCTATCCCGAATTTTATAAAATGCCATCGGGCGATCTGTTGTTCTTTTACCGCGATGGCGAATCTGGCAATGGTAACCTGGTTTTAAACAGGTATGGTACTAAAAATAAAAAGTGGATCAGGGTTCAGGACAACCTGATTGATGGCGAAGGCAAACGGAACGCCTATTGGCAAATAGCCATGGATGCTAAAGGAACATTGCATATGTCATGTGTATGGCGCGAAAGTCCGGATGTAGCTAGTAACCACGATTTGTGCTACGCCCGCTCTAAAGACGGCGGAGTAACCTGGGAAAAATCATCAGGCGAAAAATACAACTTACCAATAACACTGAATACGGCAGAGTATGCCTGTAAAATACCACAGCAAAGCGAACTGATTAACCAGACTTCGATGTTTGCTGATGAGAACGGTCATCCTTTTATAGCTACTTATTGGCGCAATCAAAATTCAACAATACCCCAATATCATTTGGTGTATAACATTAATGGGCAATGGCAAACGGATGATCTGGCTTTCAGAAAAACGGCCTTTACTTTAAGTGGTACAGGTACAAAAAGTATCCCGGTTTCGCGCCCTCAAATTGTGGCTTATCAACAAAAAAATAAAATGGCGGTAGCATTGATATTTCGTGATGAGGAGCGGGGAAGTAAAGTATCAATCGGCGTAAATAGCGATTTGAAAAACAGCCATTGGGTTATTAAAGATCTTACAACCACATCTGTAGGGAATTGGGAACCTACTTATGATACGGAATTATGGAAAGATAAAAAGGTGCTGGATCTGTTTGTTCAAAAAACGATTCAGGTAGATGGGGAGGGGCAAGCCAATGCAGGCCCACAACCTGTACAGGTGATAGAATGGAAACCGGAAAAATAATTAAATATGATATTTAAAAAGCTATTTACAGGCTTCATAATGGGCAATCTGTTTTTGTTGAGCAGTGTATATGCCCAGCAAAACTTTAAGCCGAAAAAAGCAATACTTAAAACTATTGATGACGATTATAAAAACGCAGCCAATCAGTATCAATTAATGATGAAGGAACTGGAGCCTAACAGGTTCCCCAAAACATATTACCCGCAAACAGACAAATTTGAAACCAGCGGTTCGGGATGGTGGTGCAGTGGCTTTTATCCGGGTACGCTCATCTATTTGTACGATCAACTAAAAGACCCAGCTTTACTCACTGAAGCCAGCCGCATGATGGACGTTCTGGCTAAAGAACAATACAACAAAACCACGCACGATCTGGGTTTTATGATGTATTGCAGTTTTGGCAATGCATTGAAAACAGAACCAAGCGACGCATATAAACAAATACTGATCAATAGTGCCAAATCATTGGCCAGTCGTTTTGATCCTAAAGTAGGCTGCATCAAATCTTGGGATTCGAAACCGGGCGATTACCTGGTGATCATCGATAATATGATGAACCTCGAACTGTTATTCTGGGCCACCAAAGCCACCGGCGATTCCAGCTATTACAAAATTGCGGTAACACACGCCAACACCACCATGAAAAATCATTTCAGGCCCGACTATAGTTCGTACCACGTGGTAAACTACAATGCCGAAACAGGGGCAGTGCAGCAGAAGCGAACCGCACAAGGCTATGCGGATGAATCTGCATGGGCAAGAGGGCAAGCCTGGGGTTTGTATGGCTATACGGTAATGTACCGGGAAACTCATGATGAAAAATATTTAGATCAAGCCGAACACATTGCCGCCTTTATCTTAAATAATCCAAACCTACCTGCAGATAAGATCCCGTATTGGGATTACAATGCGCCCAACATCCCTGATGCTTTGCGTGATGCCTCGGCAGCTGGGGTAATGGCTTCGGCATTTCTGGAGCTTTGCAGATACAGTGGCTCTAAAAATGCTGAAAAATATTTCCATACTGCAGAGACTATTATTACCAACCTGTCATCGGCTCAATACACCGCCAAGGCTGGCACCAATGGTGGTTTTATTTTGATGCATAGCGTGGGTAGCCTGCCCGGTAAATCGGAGGTGGATGTACCATTAACCTATGCCGATTATTATTTTATAGAAGCCTTAAACCGATACAAAAATTTTGAGAAGAAATGATGAGACGAAAAAATATAACACTGAAAAGCTGGCCAGTTTTAATTTTTTTAATGAGCATTGCATCAATTTTAAGTGCACAAACCATCGACACTTTGCATGCACCTAAGCCTGTACTGCCCGGCCTGTACGCCGATCCTAATATTGTGGTTTTTAACAACAAGTTTTATATCTATCCCACAACAGATGGCATACCCGGCTGGGGTGCCAGTTCATTTACATGTTGGTCGTCTGATAATTTAACCGATTGGAAAAATGAAGGTGTAATTCTTGATCTGCCGACTGATCTTACCTGGGCAAAGGTACATGCATGGGCACCAACCATTGCTTTTAAAAATAACAAGTATTACTATTATTATTCGGCCGATGTAAACATCGGTGTAGCTGTTGCAGATAAGCCAACAGGCCCGTTTAAAGATCCGTTGAACCATCCACTAATTGCTAAAGGCACCCGCCATGGCCAGATGATAGACCCCATGGTATTTGTAGATGACGATGGCAGCGCCTACCTGTATTTTGGCCAGGGGCAATGCAATGTGGTAAAATTAAATGGTGATATGATCAGCTGTGATACTTCGAAAATCGTTTCATTTAAACCCGAAGGATATAACGAAGGTCCGTTTATGATTAAACGTAAAGGCATCTATTACCTCATGTGGTCTGAGTATGATACCCGTGATCCTCGTTATTCTATAGCTTATGCTACCTCTACATCCCCATTAGGTCCATTTAAAAAGGCCGAAGGCATCCCGGTGTTAAAGGGTAAAGGCGTTGTTAAAGGAGCAGGCCACCATTCGGTAGTACAGGTGCCGGGTAAAGACGAATGGTATATCGCTTATCATCGTTTTAAAATCCCTGACGGTAATGGTTATAACCGCGAAACCTGCATTTCGCCCATGTACTTTGATGCCAAAGGCAACATTCTGCCTGTAAATGTTTTTGAACAATTAAAGCTGGTAAAAATTAATCGAACTAAATAACTAATAATGAGAAGAGTATTCATCTGCCTGTTATTGATCAACTTGACCTTAACTGTATCCGGACAAAAGAAGCGCACAGCAATCTTGTCTGATAGAAAGCTTTGGCTCAGTTATATGGATAAGGTAGCCCGGCCGGTACTATCAAACCTGGCTGCCGATCAGTTGAAAGAGAAAATGCCGGTTCAGCTTTCAGATCATATTGATAATAAAGAAAGCCGTACAAAGGTAGCCTACCTCGAAGCCTTTGGCCGCACCTTAAGCGGCGTAGCCCCATGGATCCAACTAGAAGGCGGCGACCCGGACGAAGTAAAGTTACGCACTCAATATCGCGAGTGGGCTTTAAAATCTATAACCAACGCAGTAAATCCGCAGGCTAAAGACTACCTGCAGTGGAATGGTGGGCAGCCGTTGGTTGATGCCTCGTATGTGGCACTGGCATTGATTCGCTCACCCTGGCTTTGGGAGCATCTGGATGATGGCGTGAAAAAACAAGTGGTTGATGTGATGAAGATAACCCGTAACACGGTACCTGTTTACAGCAATTGGATCCTGTTTTCAGGCATGATCGAGGCTTTCCTCTGCAAGTATGATCTGGGATATGATCCGGTACGGGTAGAGTATGGCATCCGTGAATTTACACAGCACTGGTATGTGGGCGATGGCATGTACTCGGATGGGATGAGCTTTCATAATGATTACTATAACAGTATAGTAATTCACCCCAATCTCAGCATTATCCTCGAAGAGGTAAACGCCAAAAAGAAAAGTTATGTGCGGGAAGAGGAAAAGGAGTTAAAGATTGGTCAGCGTTATGCCGAGATCTTAGAGCGATTAATCGGCACAGATGGAAGTTATCCACCCATCGGCCGTTCTATTGTTTACCGTGGAGGGGTGTTTCATCACCTGGCTAATATCGCCTATAAAAAACAACTACCAGCCAGCCTTAAACCAGCCCAGGTAAGAGGAGCGTTAACAGCTATGATAAGCAAAACACTCGGTGCGCCGCAAACATTTACTGCCGATGGCTGGCTCAATATCGGTTTATACGGTAAACAACCCGGCCTGGCCGATTTCTATATTACCACAGGTAGTTTATATATCTGCACCAATGTGTTTGTGCCGCTTGGCCTACCCGAAACAGATGAGTTTTGGAGTGCACCTGCAGAGCCATGGACAGCAGTTAAAGTATGGAGCGGTCAGGATGTGAATGCCGATCATGCGTTAGACCTTAAATAATTTGATAATGATTATAAAAAAAATACTATACACTATTGCTGCCGGGATCTTAATACCGTTTTTAGTGGATGCCCAGGATGGGGGTAAACCCTCTATCGCAAAGCAATTTACACCAGGAGCCATTTGGCCTGATAACAACGGCGTACACATTAACGCGCACGGTGGCGGTTTCCTTTATCAAAAAGGAATTTACTACTGGTTTGGCGAGCATAAAATAGCTGGTGGTGCCGGTAACCGCGCTATGGTTGGTGTACACTGTTATTCATCTAAAGATTTGTATAACTGGAAGGACGAAGGTATCGCCCTGCCGGTATCGCCTGATAGCACCAACGACATAGCCAAAGGCTGCATACTGGAAAGACCAAAGGTTGTTTACAACAAGAAAACCAAAAAGTACGTGATGTGGTTCCACCTTGAGTTGCGTGGTCAGGGTTATAAAGCGGCCCGTGCCGGTGTAGCTATTAGTAATAAGGTAACAGGGCCTTACACTTTTGTTAAAAGCTATCGGCCAAATGCCGGGTTTATGCCTTACTATCCCGATGGTACTACTGATAATGACAAGGTTGACTGTGCGCAGCCTAAGAATAAAAGTGAAGGTTTCTTTTGCCGTGATGTTCCCGGAGGACAAATGGCCCGTGATATGAATGTATTTGTAGATGATGACGGCAAAGCCTATCACATTTTCTCTGCCGAAGAAAACTTTACATTGGATATAGCCGAACTTAATGATGATTTTACCGGTCACACAGGCAAATTTGTCAGAGTGTATGCAGGTCATCAAACAGAAGCCCCTGCCATATTTAAGCACAATGGTATTTACTATCTCATTGGTTCGGGTACTACGGGTTGGGACCCTAACCCGGCGCGGTGGTTCTCGGCAAAATCTATTTGGGGGCCATGGACTTATCATGGCAACCCTTGCATAGGGCCTAAATCAGAAATTACATTCGGTGGGCAAAGTACTTATGTGCTGCCCGTAGCTGGTAAAAAGGATGCCTTTATTTTTATGGCCGATAAATGGACCCCTAAGGATGCGATTGACGGCAGGTACCTTTGGTTTCCTGTTACTTTTAAGAGCGATGATATTGAAATTAACTGGATGGAACATTGGGATTTAAGCGTATTTAATAAGTAAGATGAAGAAAATATTTTTGATCCTGTTAATGGCTGTATCTGCAAAGGTTAACGCGCAGAATAACTTAATTACTAACATCGAATCGCGAAAGGCTTTGTCACTTAACGGCACATGGCAATATATTGTTGATCCGTATGAAACCGGTTTTTACGATTATCGCTACAAAGAATTAAAGGAAACTAATACCGACGCGTATTGGAACAGTGATGTTCCCCTAAACAAAACTGATAAAAAAGAGCATGGTTATACCGATAAAAATATTTTACAGGTACCCGGCGACTGGAACCACCAAAAGCCCGAGTTTATTTATTACGAGGGTACTATATGGTATAAAAAGTCTTTTGATTTTACACCCTCTTCAAACGGGCGTTACTTCCTGTATTTCGGTGCTGTAAATTACCGGGCCGACGTTTATCTCAACGGTAAAAAATTGGGCATGCACAAAGGCGGTTTTACACCATTTAATTTTGAGGTGCCCGCATCATTACTAAAGCAAAAGGATAACTTTTTGGTGGTAAAGGTTGATAACAAACGTTATGCAGATGAAGTGCCGACCCTCAATACCGACTGGTGGAACTACGGGGGCATTACCCGCGATGTAAAACTGGTTGAAGTACCTCAAACTTTTATTCAGGATTACATGATCCAATTAAGTAAGCCCTTGCCGGGTAAGGCGCCTGCTAAAAATCCAATAGTAAGTGGCTGGATAAAGCTGAGTGATGCTAAGCAGGGAGAGACCTTAACCGTCGCCATTCCAGAACTCAAGGTTAAATACCAGGTAGTATCTGCAGGTGAAGTAACGCCTATTGCTTTCAAGTTACCCAATCCGCTGTTATGGTCACCGGGCAACCCCAAGCTGTATCATGTGGTTGTGTCATCAACCCCAGACAGAGTGGAGGGTAAGATCGGGTTCCGCACTATCGAAGCTTCGGGCGAAAAGGTACTGTTAAACGGCAAACCCATTTTTATGCGCGGCATAAGCATTCATGGCGAAATACCACAGGAGATAAGACGGGCAAACGGTACCGAAGATGCCAAGCAATTATTAATGCAAGCACGAGAGCTGGGTTGCAATATGGTGCGTTTAGCACATTACCCGCATGATGAAGCCATGACCCGGATGACAGACTCTTTAGGCATACTGGTTTGGTCGGAGATCCCGGTATACTGGACCATTAATTTTGGCAGCCAGGAGGTATTGACTAAGGCCAAAGCGCAATTGAATGAAATGATAACCAGGGATCATAATAAAGCCAGCATAATTATATGGTCTGTAGGTAATGAAACACCGGTTAGCCAAACGCGGACAGGTTTTATGCACAGCCTGATTACTGAAGCCAAACGATTGGATTCGACGCGGATGATCTCGGCGGCATTGGAAGTTAACTATGCTGCTTTAAAAAACGAAAATGTGATAGACGACCCGCTTGGCGAATTTGTTGATCTGGTTGCTTTTAATGAATACCTGGGTTGGTATGGCGGTTTACCAGATCAATGCCGTACTACAAATTGGAGCACACCATATCATAAACCACTTTTTATTAGTGAAACAGGTGCCGAGGGTAAGTTTGGTTTTCATGCCGATTCGCTGACCCGATTTAGTGAAGAATTTCAGGAATGGTATTTTAAAGAGCAAGTGGCTATGTTTAAGCGCATGCCATCCAATTACGTTGGTATATCACCATGGGTATTAAGTGATTTTCGATCTCCAAAACGTA
>CAHJXH010000231.1 GCA_903644075.1 Sphingobacteriaceae bacterium
GGTGAGCTTTAAGCGATAATATAAAGGGAGCAGTACTAAACATATTACGATAAAGCCGGCTGCATTACCCAACACAAACTGAAAATAGGCAAACTGATCGCCGCTGGCTGCGCCTACTTTGCCGGGTACTGAGATAAAGGTTACGCCACTTAGGGCGGTGCCAATCATCCCGAAGGCAACTAAATACCATTTAGAGTTGCGGTTGGCTACAAAAAAAGTATCATTATCCGACGTTTTTTGCGTGGTTAAAAACGAAATCAATATCAGCACAAAAAAGTAACCGATTATAAATAAAAGCAATACGCCGGGCGCCATAGTGGTTTTTTAGTTTAATAAATATGCGGTTAAAACCACACAAAGCGAAAGATAGGCTGTTGACCTTATCCTGACAAGAAATAAGCCGTATTTTTTTAAATTTGAAGAATGAATTTTTCGTCCAAACTGTTAGAAAACGCTGTATTCGAATTCTCGAAGCTGCCCGGCGTGGGGCAAAAAACAGCTTTGCGTTTGGTGCTGCACTTACTAAACCAGGATAAAGACGAGGTTGAGCGCTTTAGCCTGGCCATGACTAAGTTGCGTAACGAAATCCTGTTTTGCAAAGTTTGCAATAACATCTCAGACCAGCCGGTGTGCGAAATATGTACATCGCACAAACGCGACCGCGGCACCATTTGTATAGTAGAAGATACACGCGATGTAATGGCTATAGAGAATACTAATCAGTTTAATGGCGTGTACCATGTGTTGGGCGGCTTAATTTCGCCGATGGATGGGATAGGCCCGAGTGACCTTGAAATAGACTCTTTACTGGCCAGAATTAATCCGGACGAGGTTAAGGAAGTTATTTTTGCGCTTAGCGCTACCATGGAAGGCGATACCACCATATTTTATTTAAACAAACGACTAAAAGATTTCAACATAAATATCTCAACCATAGCACGTGGCATAGCTTTTGGTGGTGAATTAGAGTACGTAGACGAGATTACTTTAGGCAGGTCAATTGCCACTCGTGTACCGTACGAAAATTCACTATCGAGATAGAGCATATGAAGGTGTCTGTGATTATGGTAAGCGATAATATGTGCAAGCTTTTGCGCCAGTCATTAGCTGCCTTAAAAAGATCTGTACAGCACCTTGATGCCGAAATCATCCTCGTTGACAATAACTCCGACGATTATACTGTCGAAACCATCTCTAAAGAATTTCCTGAAGTTAAAATAACTGCCGCAAATGGTGGATTATCGCATTGCGTAAACCAGGGAATTAGCATGGCAAAGGGAGAGTACTTGTTATTTTTAAGTCCTGATGCCATTACCAAAAAAGAAACCATTAGCAAAGCCATAGAGTTTATGGATGGCCATGGCAATGCAGGCGGGTTAAGCGTACGTATGCTCGATGCTGAGGGCAACTATATGCAGGCTTCTAAAAAAACGGTACCCCGCCGCTGGGTAACGCTTTTAAAGTTAACTGGTCTGCTCAAACAGTTCTCAAAATCTCGTTTGACAGAGCATTATACTGCCCGCCATGATGATGAGTTTGATACCACCGAAACTGATGTGATGCATGATCGCTTTATGTTGATCCGTAAATCGGTAATGGATAATGTTGGGCCGCTGGACGAGCGTTTTAACCGTTATGGCGGTAACATCGATCTGTCATACCGGATTCGTTTGGCAGGCTTCAGGAACTACTACTTTCCTAAAACCTATATTATTAATCTGCAATACAACCGTTCGGGAAAATTTAGCTGGAATAATCTGAAAAGTTTTTATGGCGCGATGTTTATATTCGCGGTAAAATACATATTCAGATTACCGGCGCTGAGTGAAAAACCAGCGCAGGGACTGTACCCGGCTTATGAACTTAAAGGATAAAATTGTTGTAATAACAGGCGCATCATCAGGTATTGGTAAAGCGCTTGCCTCAGAATTTGCCGCTCGCGGTTCAAATTTGGTTTTGGCTGCACGCCAGTATGTTACTTTATGCGAAATATCGCAGGATATCGAAAAAACTTACGGAATAAAGTGTGTAGCCGTACAATGTGATGTAAGTATCGAAACCGATTGCGAATATTTAATTAAACAAGCCATTATAACTTTCGGCAGGGTAGATGTATTGGTAAACAATGCCGGTATCTCTATGCGTGCCCTGTTTAAAGATGCCGAACTCAGCGTATTACGCTCCCTGATGGATGTAAACTTTTGGGGAACCGTTAACTGTACCAAATATGCCATGCCTGCATTATTAGATAGTAAAGGCACGGTGGTAGGTATATCATCAATAGCAGGTTATAAAGGTTTGCCGGGCCGTACCGGATACTCTGCCTCTAAATTTGCCATGAATGGTTTCCTGGATGCACTACGTGTAGAGAACCTGAAAACCGGTGTGCATGTGATGACGGCCTGCCCGGGTTTCACCGCATCAAATATTCGCAATACAGCCTTAAATAAATCCGGCGTTCAACAAGGCGAGAGCAGTTTGGATGAGCAAAAAATGATGAGCTCAGAAGAAGTTGCTAAACGCATTACCGATGGCGTTGCTAATCAATCGCGTACTCTAATTATGACCGGGCAAGGTAAACTGACTGTTTTGCTAAGCAAGTTTTTCCCGGCCTTGCTGGACAAATTAGTTTATAACAAATTTGCTAAGGAGAAGAACCCGTTGTTTTAAGAGAGTCGGGAATCCGGGGGTGTTCCGGACTTTTAAGTCGTTTTTGTTTTTGGCTCAAAAATGGTTCTTATGGTATCATTAACCGCGATTTTTAACATTTCGGCAAGGTGTTCCGGGTGTTCCAAAGTGTTCCGCTTCAAAAAAACGGAACACCCTATAATTTATACAACCGCTGGCAATTCCACCTCCGTATACTCACTGATCTTACCCAAATGTAACTGCACCAAGCCGTTCTTATCATGGGTAAATGCCGGAGTAAACTTAGCACCAAAAACTACCTCGTTATGCTGATAAGAGGTACGGGAGTGAACCGTTTGCGAAAATGTATCATCAAAAGCCTGCACCAAAACGTTAAAGGTTGCGTTGGATGATGTAAGGTCTTCGGCCGTAATATTATATAGTGGGCTGTCCTTGTCGAGGGGATGCACTACCGTCCAACTGAGGGTCATGATGCTCACCTTACTGCGTTCTAAAGGCAGGGTATAAAACCGGCGAACCGTTTTGCCATCCACTACTTCGTTAAACGAGAAGGTAACTTCAATGGCCACATCCAGCAAAATATTGAGGCGCATATTGGCCATCCTGAACATGAGGCCACGGCCACCCGTCAATGCATAAGGCGCAATCAATATATTATCACTAAAAACAAACTTAGCCGATGGGCGCGAAAAACGGCCATACAATAAACCGGTAGCCAGTGCAAAAGCCAGCAAGCCGATCATAGATTCAAAGGCCGCAACCCAATTGGCAACATCACCAGCCGGGCTAATATGCCCATAACCTACAGTAGAAAGCGTTTGTGCCGAAAAGAAAAAGGCGTTTAAGAAAGGGGCGCTCACATTGTTGTCTTCGGTGCCATGCAAGTTGTGTATGCCTATTGATAAGTAGATGCTGGCAAAAAAAACATTAACTATAATATATGCCACAACAACGTTGAGCCAAAAGACCGGCCACCGCATAGTAATTAACCGGTGATAAGTATTGGTGGTGCTAAAAAACGGAATACCTAAGCGTTTAACATTAATACTGCCATCGCGGTTAATAATACGCTGCCTTACGGCCTGGGTACCAAAACCAAGATCGTCTTCGGGATTTACAGCTTGTTTTTTGATGGCCATTAGTGCAGATGTAAAGATTATATAGTTAAAGTAAGTAAAATTATTATTCTGTTTGTTTTTATGAAAACTATATTCATATTTGCTGCACATAAAACAAGAATGAAAAATTTGAACATGAATTGGTGGTGGCTTAACGAGAGATCGTAAGGCAAGCCCGTTTGTGTATATTTTATATAATATTTCAAAGGTTGCCTAAACGGCAACCTTTTTTTTTGAGCCTCCCCGGCCCCCCTAAAGAGGGAGTTGAGAAGGCAAATTTCTAAACATAATAATTAATTTCTACTCCCCCTTTAGGGGGATGGGGGGACTTATGAAAGCGATACTAAATCATTTATTCGAACACAAAACATTCAGCCGGGAGCAGTCTAAAGATATCCTGACTAATATTGCGCAGGGCAAGTACAATAACTCGCAAATGGCTGCATTTATGACGGCTTATTGCATGCGTAGTATCACCGTTGATGAGCTGGAAGGCTTCCGCGATGCGATGTTGGATCTGTGTCTACCTGTTGATCTGCAAAACGACGATCTGATTGATCTTTGTGGTACTGGCGGAGACGGTAAGGATACGTTTAATATCTCAACCCTGGCCTCGTTTGTAGTGGCGGGTGCTGGCTATCATGTGGCTAAACATGGTAACTATGGTGTGTCGTCGGGCTGTGGGTCATCAAATGTGATGGAGTATCTGGGTTATAGCTTTACCAATGATAATGAAGAAGTTAAGCGCAGTATGGACCGCTCAAATATCTGCTTTCTGCATGCACCGCTGTTTCATCCGGCTATGAAAACTGTTGCGCCTATCCGTAGGGAACTGGGTGTGAAAACCTTTTTCAACATGCTGGGCCCGCTGGTAAATCCGGCTAAGCCTAAGAATCAATTGGTTGGTGTTTACAACCTGGACCTGGCGCGGTTATATGCTTACCTGTACCAAAAATCTGACGCAAACTATACCATTGTAAATGCGTTGGATGGCTACGATGAGGTTTCGCTTACCGGCGATTTCAAAACGTTTTCTGCCGAAGGCGAAAAGATTAATAGCATTGAAACCCTGGGTTTTGATAAGCTCGATCCTTTAGCTATCGCAGGTGGGCATACGGTTAGCGATTCTGCCGCCGTATTCACCACGGTGCTAAATGCAGAGGGTACCGATGCGCAACATAACGTAGTGCTGTGTAATGCTGCGTTGGCAATTCGTACCATTAACCCTGAGAAATCATTTGCCGATTGTTTTTACGAGGCAGAACAATCATTGTTGGGTAAAAAGGCATTAGCAAGTTTCAAGAACCTGATAAACGCCAACTAAATGAAAATTAAAGTTTGCGGATTAAAAGACCCTGGAAATATTAAAGCTATTGCTGTATTACAGCCTGATTATATGGGCTTTATCAGCTATGGACTATCGCCGAGGTTTATCGGTAATTTATCGGTTGAGGTATTGGATGATTTACCCGGATCAATCCAGAAGACAGGTGTGTTTGTAAATGATTCGCTGGATAATATTAGCCTGCTGATTAAGGAATATGGTTTTGATGCTGTGCAATTACATGGGTTCGAAAATCCTCAATTCTGCGAAGCTTTGAAGAAACGGGTGACTGTTTTAAAAGCTTTTGGAATTGATGAGGACTTTGATTTCGAACAACTGAAAGCTTATGTTGGTTATGTAGATTACTTTTTGTTCGATACCAAAACACCTAAGCATGGGGGCTCGGGAAAAACCTTTAATTGGCAAATACTGGATAAATACACATTGGATGTACCTTTCGTTTTAAGCGGAGGACTGAGCCCCGATAATATTGAACAGGTAATAACGATCAAACATCCGCAGTTTTATGGTGTTGACCTCAACAGCAAGTTTGAGACCTCGCCGGGCATAAAAGATATAGAGAAACTAAGCAAAGCATTTGAATTACTAAGACAATCTGCTACAAATGAAATATAGTGTAAACGAACAGGGCTACTACGGAGATTTCGGCGGGGCATATATCCCCGAAATGTTGTACCCCAATATCGAAGAATTAAGGCAGCAATACGAAGCCATCACCAATGATCCTGCTTATAAAGCCGAGTTTGATGCATTGTTGAAAGATTATGTTGGCCGCCCTTCGCCATTATACCTGGCTAAGCGCTTATCTGAAAAGTATGGTGCTAATATTTACCTGAAACGTGAAGACCTGAACCATACCGGGTCGCACAAGATCAATAATGCTATTGGACAGATATTACTGGCCGAACGTTTAGGCAAAAAACGCATTATCGCCGAAACCGGGGCAGGGCAGCATGGCGTTGCTACAGCTACAGTTTGTGCCTTAAAAGGCATTGAATGCGTAGTTTACATGGGCGAAATTGATATGGAACGCCAGGCACCAAACGTGGCCCGTATGAAGATGCTGGGCGCTAAGGTAGTACCGGCAATATCCGGCAGCCGTACGCTTAAAGATGCCACCAACGAAGCCATGCGCGATTGGATTAATAATCCACTTGATACGCACTACATCATAGGTTCGGTAGTTGGGCCATATCCATATCCAGAAATGGTGGCGAGGTTCCAATCCATCATTTCCTTAGAAACCAAAAAACAACTGCTGGAGCAAACCGGCAAAGAGCTTCCTGATTATGCTTTAGCCTGCGTAGGTGGCGGTAGTAATGCGATGGGTATGTTCTACCATTTTCTGGATGATGAATCGGTAAAACTGATTGCTGTTGAAGCAGCAGGTTTAGGGGTCGATAGCGGCCATTCCGCAGCTACATCCGTACTAGGACGTGAAGGGGTATTGCATGGGAGCCGTACGATATTGATGCAAACAGATGATGGTCAGGTTATTGAACCTTACTCAATTTCTGCAGGTTTGGATTATCCGGGTATCGGTCCGCAGCATGCGCATTTACATAAAGTTAAACGTGCCGAATATGTAAGTATTACCGACGATGAAGCTTTAAATGCAGGCTTATTACTATCTCAATTAGAGGGTATTATCCCTGCGATAGAATCGGCACATGCCTTCGCTTATTTAGAGAAAATGACCTTTAAGCCAAGCGATAATGTGGTCGTTTGTTTGTCTGGCCGCGGGGATAAAGATTTGGATACTTATATAAAGCACTTTGGATATTAGGTAGGTAATAAATAGTTGATGGTTCATAGATCATAGCAAGAGCCCTATCGTATACCATCAATCTAACTATCGAAATGTACTACTATGAACCATGAACTATCAACTATGAACAGATTGAACCAACTGTTTAACACAAAAAATAAAAACCTGTTATCCGTATATTTTACTGCCGGATACCCTGATTTAAATAATACCGTAGCTGTTGCCGAAGCATTGGAAAAAGCTGGTGCCGATTTCCTGGAGATAGGTTTCCCGTATTCAGATCCGGTGGCAGATGGGCCGGTTATTCAGCATAGCTCGCAGGTGGCTTTGGATGCTGGTATGACGCTTAATATGCTGTTCGAGCAATTGGGTGAATTGCGTCAACGGGTAACTATCCCAATTATCGGCACCAGC
>CAHJXH010000232.1 GCA_903644075.1 Sphingobacteriaceae bacterium
AAATACTCTATGGCCGCTTTAAAGTTAAGTATGGGGTTCTGAGGTTATTTAATTATTCAGCAATTTAAATACCTCGCGTTGGTACAGTTTACCAACCGGGAGCTCTTTACCGGAAATTTGCACATGACTGGCGGTATATGATTTAAGCCTTTGCACATTAATAATAAACGAGCGATGAATGCGAATAAAACCCGATGAGGGTAACATAGCTTCTAACGCGGCCATAGAGTATTTGGTAATTACCTGATCAGTTTCGGTGATAATTTTAACATAATCTTTCAGGCTTTCGATGTAAAGTATAGTATTCAATGTTACTTTAACCATTTTACGATCGGCACGAAAATAAAGAAAGGTATCGCTATCGGCCAATGAAGCTATTGGTGTAGCCGTTATGGCGGTACTAATACTTATAGGTGTAACTACAGGTAATGCTTTGTTAACTGCTTTAATAAACCGGTCCAACTTAATTGGCTTCAGCAAATAGTCGGCCGCGTCGAGGTCGTAACTTTGCAGAGCATATTCGCCAAAAGCTGTAGTAAAGATAATTTTAGGTGGATTGGTAAGCGCGCTTACCAGCTCCAGGCCCGTAAGCTGGGGCATCTGGATATCCAAAAATAGCAAGTCGACAGGGTGGCTATGCAAAAAAGGAATTACCTGTAAGGCATTGCTGCATTCGCCGGCCAGCTTAAGCATAGGCAGTTTTTGAATGTAGCGCTTTAGCACATCGCGGGCTGGCGGTTCGTCGTCAACAATCAGGCAATTATATACCGGTAAGCTCATGTGTTATGTTTGGTGGCATGGGCAATGTTTGCTCTGCTCTTGTAAGTTGTATTCTTAAATTTACAATATAAACCTCGTCTTCGCTTAGTATGGATAACTGATGCTGATCAGGATAAAGCAGGTTCAGCCTGCGCCGTACATTCCCGATTCCGATTCCTCCGGTTTGAGCTTGTTTATTGGGCGATTTTCCATTTACAACCTTTAAATGCATTACTTCATTTTCAAGTGCAATATGGATATTAATCCATGGTGCATCAAGCATATCACTTGCGCCATGTTTAAAGCAATTTTCAACAAAGGGCAATAGCAGCAAAGGGGCTATCATCAGGTTCTGATAATCGGATGGTATTTGAATGGCAACTTCCAGCTCGTTACCGTAGCGTTTTTTCTCCAACCCGATATATTCCAGTATCATGGTTACTTCTTTAGCCAGTGGCACTAATGAGGCGTTACAGGTATAAAGGATATAGCGTAATAGTTCCGAAAGGCCTAATACCATATCGGCAGCAACGGGTGCAATATCCTGGGTATTGGCATAAATGTTATTTAGGGTATTGAATAAAAAATGTGGATGAAGCTGTGCCTTGAGCGATTGTAATTCGGCAAAGGTTTTTTCCTGCTGTAGTATCAGGGCTTGCTGTTGCTTTTCATAAAAATACTTCATTAGCTTAATGGCGGCTGCCAGCCCACCAATGGTTATGCTGCCACGCAGGCCAGAGATCCAGGCTAAATAAAGCTGGACATTAAAAGGCGTATGCACCACTCCGTTCATAACACTTGGGTGCCGGGTCAGGTAAGCCTGCCGCATGTATTCAATTACTGTTAATGATACAAGCGCGGATATGCCGCCTGTGATAAAAAGCAGGAACAGCACTGTAATAAACGTAAGGAAGTATTTGGCAGGCAATACCATTTTAGGGATCACCACATACATCAGCATGTAAGCCAGAAATATGTTAGGGATTAGATAAAAGAAGCTTTCGCCGGCATTAATTTGTATACGTGCCCAAAAGCTCAGCTTGTTTAAAACAGGGGAGGGCGTAAACGAATATAGGTATACCTGGAAAACGTACCAGCACAACCAAAAACTAAAATGACGTATTAAAAGCCACTTCGGCCGGTTGGAAAATACAAAGCTTAACTGCTTCATTTTGTATCTTTTTACTAAAGATACGATTATGCAAAACCAATTTGTCTATAAATAGACCATCGCCGCAGTTTTGTGGTTATAAGCATTTCGTCGACGATAAAATGATTTGCCAACTTTTTATTAAGTGTATAACTGCTTTGGCTGCCAGCTCATCTACTTTGTGAAATTTAGTGGAAAGCGAGCCCTAATTTTAGCTATACAAATCGCACAAAACCATGAAAAAAGTATTGATTATGCTGGCTTTAATTGCCGCAGCCTTAAGCCTTAAAGCACAAGACCGTACTGCCGATGAAGCAGCCATTAAACAAACGCTAGGCCGTTTTGGCAACAGTTGGCGCAAGGCCGACTTTAGTGATATGAAGGATTATATGACGCCGGATGTGAACTGGGTAAATATTGTTGGCATGCACTGGCACAACCTTAAAGAGGTGCAATTTGCACACCAAACTTTTGTTAGCGGCATGTTTAAAGGTGTAGAAGCGCATAACGTAAGCACTACCATTCGTTTTTTGACCAAGGATGTGGCACTGGTTTATTCGCAGTCGCATATCGGTACCTTTTACTCGCCCGATGGTGTAGACCGTGGATATAACAAGGCCGGAAATACCGACGATCTGGCCACTATGGTACTGGTTAAACAAAACGGAAAATGGCTAATTGCATCGGCAGAGAACGTAGCCATAATACCACAGGCACAAGCTAGTGACCCGGTATTAAAGATGAATAAATAGTTATAAAATGTTTTATGAAGACACAAGGTGTTGTGTTTCTAAGGAGGAAAAACAAGAAAGAGATGATCAACGATCATCCCTTTCTTGTTAAAATATTTGTCGTAGCGGCACAAATATCTTGTGTCGCCTATATGATTCCCTATCTCCCTCTTTGCTCCTCGCCATTACGCGGATCGGTTTTTGTTTTTAGCAAGTAGTCATAAGGGGGGGCAATACCCATCAGATTTTTTACAAAATAATCCCAGCGGCGGCGCATCATGTACGGGCCATAGGTGCCATAGCCATGCGGGCTGTTAGGGAATATCACCAGGTCGAAGCTTTTGTTGGCTTTTTCCAGTGCCTCAGCTACCAGTAAAGTGTTTTGCGGCGGTACGTTATTGTCCATTAAACCGTGGGCAAGCATCAGCTTGCCTTTCAGGTTTTTGGCGTAGTTCTGGTTGGCTTGTGCTTCGTAGTTTGATACACCATCGGCGTCATCAACCAGTAAGCCGTCGTAGCGCTCGCCCCAATCGTCCTCATAGTTACGATTATCGTGGTTGCCAGATTCTGAGATGCCTACCTTAAAGAAATCAGGATAGCGGAACATGGCAGTTGCAGTTGCGAAACCACCACCCGAATGGCCCCAGATACCAACGCGTGTGGTATCCATATAGCCATATTTGCTGGCCAGCTGTTTAATGCCGGCAATTTGATCTGGAATAGTATTTTCAGACATGTTGCCATAGCTCATATCATGGAAAGCTTTTGAGCGCCAAGGGTTGCTGGTGCCTTCTAACACCACTACCACAAAGCCTAACTCTGCCAAAGCCTGGTTGTCACCACGTGCCGATGCAAACGACCAGCTACCCACACTACCACCCTGCGGGCCGGGATAGATATAATCAATAACAGGATATTTCTTATTCGGGTCGAGATGCGTTGGCGTAAACATGATGCCGTAAAGATCGGTCTTGCCATCGTGTGCTTTAATGTTGAAAGGCATAACCGGTTTCCAGCCGGTGGCTACCAGGCGGCTAATGTCCTGTTTCTCCAAAGTGCTGATTAGTTTACCATCGATAGTACGTAATACGCTAACCACAGGAACATTTGGCATGGAATAGCTATCTACAAAATAGTTTCCAGAAGGAGATAGGGTTACCTGGTGATTACCTTCTTCAGGAGTCAAGGTTGTTGTTTTTTTACCATCGAAACTCGCTTTGCAAAGCTGACTAAAGTATGGGTTTACTGCCTCGCTGCCATCTGCCAAAAAGTATACTTCGCGTTTCTTCTCATCAACTTTAAGCAGCTTGGTAATCATCCAGTCGCCTTTGGTGATCTGGTTTTTAAGCTTACCGGTTTTGGCATCATATAAGTACAGGTGGCCCCAGTTATCGCGTTCAGAATACCAGATAATTTCGTTGCTTTTCTCAAGATAACGCCAGTTGATAGCACCCTGGCCAGATTCGAATTGTGTTGGTACGGTTTCTTCAAACACTTCGCGAACAGCGCCTGTTGCCGCGTCAGCAATACGGACTTTTTCCTGTTTATGATCACGTGAGGTTGATACAAAAGCCAGTTGTGTGGCGTCGGCATTCCAATTTACATCATTAAGCACACCACCGCTCGATATATCATCACTCAAAGTGCTTCTGTGCGGATCGGCCGGAACCTGCAGCTCGATCACCTTTGGCTCATCAACATTAATAATTACCCGTTTAATGGTGGCAATTTCCTTGTCTCCGGGTAATGGATATTTCCATGCTTTAAGGGTTGGATGGCCTACATTGGTAGTCACTAAATACATATCGCCAACGCTGCGCTCATCTTGCTTAAAAGTGGCAATCTTCTTAGAATCTGGCGACCATAGTAATATCGCCGCATCGCTCGATTGCCAGCCTGCGTTATCTGTGGCATAGCCGTAGTTTTTAACACCGTCGGTAGTGAGCTGAGTTTGTTTATTGGTGGCAACATCGCGCACCCAAAGGTTATAATCTTTAATAAAAGCTGCTTTTTTGCCGTCTGGAGATAGTGATTCTGGCGTTTTGCCTCTACCTCCACGGCCGCCGCCTGCGGTTGCTATTTTAGAGCTGTCGGCAATTAATTGTGCGCTTTGGGTATCATATTTCCATTGCTTGCCTGCCGCTGTGAAAACAAAAGATTTTCCATCTGCCGAATAGGTGACGGTTTGGAAAGGCAACAGGTTAGCTGTATACTTTTTACCGCTTGCTGTAGATAATACATCGGCCAATTTTTGCTGATCAAATGCAGCAATACGGTTACCATTTGCCGGGTTTATCAGTATAAATTCGCTGCCTTGCGCAGTTAAATTACGGTACCAGAACTTATCGCCGGCTAACCAGTTAGGGCGTACAGAACCATTACTAACAAGAGGTTCGGTATTGTAGGTGAGCATGCTTTCGGCACGCGCATAATCGGCAGCCGTTAATGCCTGCTGGGCATGTGCAGCCAACACTACTGCAGATGATAATGCAGTTAATAAAAATTTATTCATCGTTGAAAAGTTCAATCTGTTTAAAAGCTAATGAGGCTATGCAAATTAACGTTTTTCAATTATAAATATATTATGGCGAAGTGGCCGAATGGCGGAGTTGTGTTTTATAAAGTTGTTACAAGAACAAGGGAGACAAACGCAAAAGACGATAGATTTAATCCATCGCCTTCGTATTATAATTACCGGAAATATTAAACAGCAGGTACTTTCTGAGTTAATAAAGTAAGCTGACCGTAGTGATATTGCTGATGATTGGTGCGACCAATCAATACGTTAAGTTTGTTACGCATTGGCTCCAAGGCAAAGTCTTCTTCCGAAACACGGTTATGTCTGCCCATCCAATCCTGCGTTTGCATTTTGTCGAAATGTGCAGCAAGCGTGGTGTTCAATGTTTCCCAGTATTGTCTTAGCTCGGCAATGGTTAGCGTATCGGCCGCTGTCTTATCTGGCGTTCTCAGAAATGTTGCTTCTAATTCGGGGTAAAGACTTTCGCCTAAATCAAACATGGGTAACATGCTATCGTTAGATGCAATTAAATGCCCCAATAAATAAATGGCCCTGTTGCGCCCCGGTGCTACTTCGGTTAAATAATAAGCATCCTCATACTTTGTAAAAAAGTTGCTTATCGTTTTGCTGTTTGATGCCCAGGCGTTAATAATCTGTTTTATAATTTGTTCTGTGAAATTAGTTTCCATTGTGATGTGCTTTTATGGCCGCAATGTTAAAACAAATAAATCGATATATTTAAGTTTATTGATTTGTTGAACTGGGTGTGACAAAGTAAGCGGGTAAGCTATTTTATTTCTGTAACATCTCGTAATAGCCTTTGATCTTGGATGATATACCCCTTATTAAAGCTGGTAGCATTAGCAATACCTTTGCATTCCCCATTTAAGGGGAAATTACTGTCCGTGCAATTTGCAATAAACGCAAATAAGGGGTAGAATTTAGGCAGATCAGATTTGTGAGCGCACGGTCTCTATTTCATCTGCCCATACAACCCCTTTAACACTTCTGTCTTGTCTTTCATAATCTGCAGGGTTCCATTCAGCAAAGCATCATTATCCAAACCAAAGCCCATATATTTCTTAAGCAGGTCTTCTGCCGGGGCATCAAAGCCATTGCTTAAAAGTGCGGTGTACTTTATGGCAAAGCCTTTCGGGTCGGCGTGCTGCATGTTGTAGAGCTTGCAGCTTACCAGTATGGCATACAAGTAATTTACGTTATACAAGGGATCGTCAAACACCAGGCGCTTGTTAATCCACTCACTGCGGCGCTGAGGTTCGTTGGCAAAGTAAATATCGTATTGATTCATAATGCCGGCATACAGGCTGTCGATATCCTGGCGGGTATTAATTTTACCTCTTGAAACGCCATCATAAAGTCCTTGTTCAAACGCGCCTTCCTGTGCCGAGGTAAATACTTCTAAGGATAGCTTATCTAAAAACTGTTTAGTGAAATAAGCTTTTCCCGGTGTTGTGGTGGCCTGTTTTTGCAATTCATCATACATCAGCAACTCATTAAACATAGCGTATGCCTCGAACAAAAAGTTAGGGCCTAATGAATAAGATGGTATAGCGGCATGGTCGCTCATCAATTGTTCGTGAATGGCATGGCCACCTTCGTGGGCCAATACTAATGTGCTTTTAAACCCGCCATCATAGTTTTTCATGTACAAACCAATAGGTACGTGCGAATATCCGACCGAAGTGAATTCGGTAACACGATTGGGGCCATCTCCAATTTCGAGGCGGCCATTCGCCGGGTCGAGCAGGTTGGCGAAGTTTTGTTCGTATTCGGTACCCAACGGAGCCAATGCTTTTAAAATTAGTTGTCTGGTTTGGGCATACGATTGCGGTTGCCAGGTATAACCAGATGGCGAGGCCGCATCCCAGCTATGGATTTGGCTTAGGCCTGTTGTGCGTTGTATCTGCTCCATCAGCAACTGTTTGTAGGCTTTTAGTACATCGGCATGGCTGGTCATTTGCTGCAGCATTTGCTTTACGCTACTTTCTGATAGTTGCAA
>CAHJXH010000233.1 GCA_903644075.1 Sphingobacteriaceae bacterium
ATTAGTGGAAAGCAATTTAAAGT
Source organism: Sphingobacteriaceae bacterium (assembly GCA_903644075.1). GTDB lineage: Bacteria > Bacteroidota > Bacteroidia > Sphingobacteriales > Sphingobacteriaceae > Mucilaginibacter. The sequence continues at coordinate 24 of CAHJXH010000233.1, forward strand.
TTTCTGAACCTAATTTTTTGCAAAGTTCAGCCCCCCACCAGGTACGGTCGCATTGGTAATCTTTATGATCGAGCTTGCTGTTAAGCAGTTCCATTACCAAAACTACTTTGTGTTTTTCGGCCAGTGGAAGCAATTGTTTTAAGCCTTCCACACAGTTAGCCCATCCCTCCTCATCACTTTTACCGCGACGGGCACCGCTGAAACAGATCAGGTTAGTATAACCAGCTTCGGCTACCAGCGGAATCATTTCGGTATAGTTTTTAATCAGCTGTCCATGGAATTTTTTGTCGTTGAAACCATCATACAAACCCAACTCAGCACCATTACACATGGGCGAATCCAGTCCGTATTTTTTAATGGTCGGCCACTCTTTTGGGCCGAGCAGGTCGATACCTTTCAGGCCGATCTTTTTAGCCTCAACACAAAGTTGCTCCAGCGTGAGATCGTTATAAACCCAACGACAGGCCGAGTGATTAATATTGCCTTTTAAGGGTGCATCTAAATCCATATTCGAAGCTTCTGCTGTAAAAGGAGCCAACATACCGGCGGCCGATAATGCTGCCGTGCCTGCCAGTATGTTTTTAATAGCGGTTCTGCGGTTTGCCATTCAGTTTTAATATTTACTTATATGTCTAAACGCATATCCTTTTGCTCGCTTAAATCAAGGCTTGGATTTGTTTCCATGTGGTTTTTATCACGGAATAATAGCAGGAACAATACCAATACCACACCGGCAATACCGGCAGGTATTAACCATACGTGCATCCAGTTGTGCGTATTATCACCTGTTTTATATGAATCCACAATCGGGCCCGAGATCAGGAACCCGATCAGCATACCTACACCGTAAGTAGCCAGGGTAATGAAACCCTGAGCAGCACTTTTGAAGCGTTCGCCAGCCAGGTTGTCGGTATAAATTTGTCCGGTTACGAAGAAGAAATCGTAGCAGATACCGTGCATTACAATACCGGCAATCAGCATCCAATAATTGTTGCCAATATCGCCATAGGCGAAGAAAATATACCTCAACACCCATGCAACCATACCAAATGCCAGCATTTTTTTAACACCAAGCCTTACAAAGAAGAAAGGCATTAGTGCCATAAATACCAGCTCAGAAACCTGCCCGAAAGCTTGTTTACCTGCAGCACCCTGCATACCCACTTCGTTTAAGAATGGGTTGGTAAAGTTGTAATAAAACGCCAGTGGAATACAGATAGCAACAGACGCTAAAAAGAAAACCAGGTATGATTTGTTCTTCAGCAATTTAATCGCATCCAAACCTAAAATATCGCTTACCGTAGTTTTGCCTTCACGTTTAATTGGAGGCGTAGCAGGTAAGGTGAAGCTGAATAATCCTAAGATCAATGAAGCTGCAGCAGCCGTTTTAAAAGTTAAATCAAGGGTACCGTTTTTCTCCCAGCCTAACCAGCCGATAGTGAAACCGGCAACAATCCAACCTAAAGTACCTAACACACGAATTGGTGGAAACTCTTTGCTCGGATTAGTCATTTGACGGAACGAGATTGAGTTTACCAGTGCCAATGTTGGCATGTACACAATCATGTATAATAATACATAAGGGTAGAATGATGAAAAATCAGGCGCTTTTGAGGCCAGGTATAATACCACTGCCCCTACCAGATGCAATACACCTAAAATCTTTTGTGCCGAAAAAAACTTGTCGGCAATTAAACCAATAATGAACGGGGCTACGATAGCGCCGATAGATTGAGTTAAAAATGCCACCCCAACTTCGGTAGCCGAAGTTTTAAGGTTAGTTAACAAATAAGTACCTAATGTTACAAACCATGCGCCCCAGATAAAAAACTCCAGGAACATCATGACTGATAACTTTACTCGGGTTGCTGCATTCATGATGCTTGTTATTTAACAGTAAGTATGTATTTAACCATTTCTTTGGCATCATCAACAGATAATGAAGGGTGGGCGCTCATTGGCACATCGCCAAAACTGCCAGAACCACCTTTAATTACCTTATCAGCCAGTTTATCAACATCAGCCGAAGTGTATTTTTTAGCCACATCTGCATACGCAGGGCCTACCAGTTTATCATGTTCTTTATGGCAGCTTAAGCAATCGTTTTTAGAGATCAGCTCTGCTCCTTTTGACGATGAGGCTACGCCACCGCCTGTTCTTTCTGCACCTGTTTTAGCAGAAGTATCCTGTGCCGCGTCTGAGCTTTGGGCTACAGCAGTTTGGTTGGTTGCAGTAGTACTATCTGTACTTACCTTGTCTGATTTTGTGCCGCCACCGCAGGCTGCCATTAGGGTACAAAATGCGGCTAAGGTTAAAATGCTAAATGTCTTTTTCATGTTTGTGGGGGTGTATGTTTTATATTCCTAATATCTTATTATTTAATGAAGCATCAATACCCGATGCTGCAAAATCATCAAAAACACGGTCGGTTACGTGGATAATGTGGTCTTTTATAAACTGAGCGCCTTCGCGGGCACCATCTTCGGGGTGTTTCAAGGCACATTCCCATTCCAATACTGCCCATCCGGGAAAATCGTATTGAGCCATTTTGCTGAAGATTGATTTAAAATCAACCTGGCCATCGCCCAATGAACGGAAACGGCCTGCACGGTCAACCCAATTTTGGTAACCGCCATAAACACCTTGTCGGCCAGTAGGATTAAACTCAGCATCTTTCACATGGAACATTTTAATACGCTCGTGATAAATGTCGATATACTCCAGGTAATCAAGGCACTGCAATACAAAGTGTGATGGATCATATAGCAGATTTGCTCTTGAGTGGTTGTTCACCTTATCCAGAAACATTTCGAAAGTAATGCCATCATGCAGATCTTCACCGGGGTGAATCTCGTAGCAAAGGTCGATTCCTTGCTCGTCGTAGTAATTCAGTATTGGTGTCCAGCGTTTAGCCAGTTCGGTAAAAGCGGCATCAACCATACCGGCAGGGCGTTGTGGCCATGGGTACATAAACGGCCATGCAAATGCACCACTGAAGGTAACACTCGCAGCCAACCCTAAATTCTGCGAAGCTTTAGCCGCATATTTAACCTGCTGAACGGCCCACTCCTGGCGGCCTTTTGGATTTTTATGTAAGGTTGAAGGTGCGAAACCATCAAACAGATCATCATAAACCGGGTTAACAGCCACAAGCTGGCCCTGGGTATGGGTAGATAGTTCGGTGATCTCCAAGCCAAATTCGGCAACGGTACCTTTTACCTCATCAGCATAAGTTTTGCTTTCGGCAGCTTTTTGCAGATCGATAAAACGAGGATCGCCGGTTGGCAGTTGCAAACCTTTGTAACCTAAACCAGCCGCCCATTGAGCGATTGATCTAAGATCGTTGAAAGGTGCTTTGTCGCCAATAAATTGTGCTATAAATAATGCAGGTCCTTTTATGGTAACCATATATTTTTTAAATTGTAAATGCTGTCCACTTTTGGTCTGATTTGCCCGATGCAATTACATTTTCTGTAAATGCCATACCGCGCACACCGTCTTCAACGCCTGGGAAATCTAACCACTCAGGTTGTGCTTCTTTGCCTTCTAAGCCAGCTTTAATAGTCAAAGCAAAGTTTCTGTAAAGATTAGCAAATGCTTCCAAATATCCTTCCGGGTGGCCGGCTGGTGTACGTGTATTATGCTGTGCGAAACTGCTGGTGTAACCACCCCCAGTACGGTAAATTTCGGCAGGTTTATCAGGCCAACGTACTACCAATGAGTTGCAATCAACCTGCTGCCACTCTAAAGTTCCTTTTTCGCCCGATACACTGATGCGTACATTATTTTCTTCGCCTGCTGCAATTTGGGTGGCTATTAAAACACCGCTCGCGCCGCCTTCAAATTTCAGTAATACCGCACCGTCATCATCCAGCTTACGGCCTTCAACCACAATGTTGATATCGGCACATAAATAAGAAACGCTTAGTCCGGTTACATATTCTGCCAGGTTAAAAGCGTGGGTACCAATATCGCCCATAGCACCTGCAATGCCGCTTTTACCCGGATCGGTACGCCATGAGGCTTGTTTATTATCACCACCTTCCAGAAATTCACTTAACCATCCCTGCGGATAAGAAACATAAACCTTGCGGATCTTGCCCAGCTTACCGGATTTGATCAGTTGCTTAGCCTCCTTCACCATCGGATAGCCAGTGTAGGTATGGGTTAAGCAAAACAGCTTGCCGCTGCTGGCTACAACCTCTTTGAGTTGTTTAGCTTCATCGAGCGAGAAGGTCATCGGCTTATCTAAAACCACATGGATGCCATGCTCTAAAGCCATTTTTGATGGTTCAAAGTGTACATGGTTGGGCGTAACAATGCTTACCACCTGCACACGCTGATCTTCGGGCAATTGGGTTTCCTTCTCGATCAGCTCTTTGTATGAGCCATAGATCCGGCTTTCGTCCAAACCTAAAGCTATACCACTGGCTTTTCCCTTTACAGGGTCGCTGCTAAAAGCGCCGCAAACCAGTTCATATTCATCATCTATACGTGCGGCAATGCGGTGCACAGCGCCAATAAAGGCACCTTGCCCGCCGCCGATCATTCCTAATCTTAGTTTCATTCGTAAAGTTAAATAACCCCCTCTAAATCTCCCCCGAAGGGGGAGACTTTTGCCTAAAAGTTTCTTAAAGCCCTCCCATTTGGGGAGGTTGGGTGGGGTCTATGCCAAAGCCCATGCCTTATCACCCTTTTTATAAGGATAATTACCATCAAACTTACCCGGTACCGGCAAATAACGCAATGCCTGGGTACAACCTACTTCAGAGGTAAAGTAACCCAGCAGTGTTAACTGCTTAATCATGGTATAATAATGGTTCGGATCCTCTTTCTTTTTGGTTTTGTTGTAGGCAGCCTGCTCTTTATCCAGATCGGCTAATATGGCAGTGCGTTGTTTAACATCAGCTCCCATAAATTTAACGCTGAATTTTTTATCAGTCGCCTCATCCAGCTTTTTAAGGCCGTCTAAGAAAATCTTTTGATCGTCTGCGGTGTAGCAATCGCGTACCATTACACCCATAAACTGGCCAACCTTGGCTTCTTTAGCGCCCGGGGTTTTAGTTTTTGGCAAAATGGTTTCGGCCACCTCATTCAAGAAAGCCACATGGTCTTGATCAAAAAGATCTTGTACCGAGGCTACACCAGGTTTACAGCCCGACAGAAAGAATTCGGCACCAATTACGGTTCCTCCAAGTAGCAAGGCTACTCTTCCAATAGCGTCTCTTCTGTTCATAGTTTGGTTTGGTTACTATGTTAATTGTTATTGAACTAATATTTTTATTACACGCCCAAAGTCCAGCCCTGGCGGTATTCACGTTTAATGTATTTATTAACCGCATCGAAGTTGGTTACTTTCATGGCTGCGCTATCCCATTCGTATTTAAACTGGCCGCCAGGTAAATCGTGGCCACGTACGGCCAAATTTGCCATTAGCAAGGCCTCTGTAAGCGGACCGGCAACTTCGAACGGAGAACTCACTTCTTTTTTACCGTAACCTGCCAAACAAGCCTCAACCCATTGGCCGTAATGGCCTTCAGACTGGCCGGGTACTCGAGCCCATTTTTGAGGCGCGTTAACCTGTTCAGTTCGCGATTTTGGCAATAATGTTGCGGCTGAAGAATAAGTGCTGGCATACATTTTACCCTTGGTGCCGATAAACAGTGTACCGTTACCCTCTTCACCACCCCATTTCTCGTTCGGGCCAAGTTCATCAGGTCTTTCGGGCTCTATACCACCGTCCATCCAGTGTAGCGTAACATCGCCTTTGGTTTTCTCGGTTTTAGGAAATGTAAGCGTGATGTGGCTCGATGGAGGGCAGCTTTCAGGGAAATTGCCTTTTTTAAATTCATCTACATAAACGCTGCCAACGCTGGCCTGTACATTTTTAACATACTTTAAGCCTAGCATGCGGAACGGTGCTTCAACCAAATGGCAGCCCATATCGCCTAAGGCACCGGTACCATAATCCCACCAGCCGCGCCAGTTAAAAGGCACCAGTTTATCTACATAGTCTTTTTGCGGTGCAGTACCCAACCACAGGTCCCAATCCAACTCTTTTGGAACTTCGGCCTTGGTGGTTGGCCATTGGATACCTTGCGGCCAAACAGGGCGGTTAGTCCAGCAGTAAATGGTGTGTACGTCCCCTATCTCACCGGCATCATACCACTCAGACAGTAAACGTGTACCATCGTTTGATGCACCCTGATTACCCATTTGAGTAACCACTTTATACTTTTTGGCAGCCTCGGTCAAAATCCTTGCCTCATAAATATCATGCGTTAGCGGTTTTTGCACGTAAACGTGTTTACCCAATTGCATGGCATGATAGGTGATGATAGCGTGGTTATGATCGGGTGTTGATACAGAAACGGCATCGAAATGCTTGTGTTCCTTATCATACATTTCACGCCAGTCTTTATAATATTTTGCTTTCGGGAAGTTTGCCCTTGTTTTTGCTGAACGACGATCATCTACATCGCACAGGAAACCAATTTCGGCTTTTCCGCTTTTATAAAAATTAGCAATATCGCTTTCGCCTTTACCGCCTGTACCAACGCTGGCAATTACCAGACGGTCGCTTGGGGCAATAAAACCTTTACCACCCAGCACATATCGCGGAACGATCATGAAACCGGCTGCCGCAACGGCACCTGTTTTCAGGAAATCGCGCCTCGAGGTTGAGGTGGCGTTATCTTTCTTCTCTTCGGGATTGTTATTCATTGGTTGATGTTTTGATGAAGATCTAGATGTTGCCTTTCTTTAACTGACTAACTGCATAATCGGCAGCGCGTGCGGTTAAGGCCATGTAAGTTAATGATGGGTTTTGGCAGGCCGATGATGTCATGGCGGCACCGTCAGTAACGAATACGTTTTGTGCATCCCAAACCTGGTTCCAGCCATTTAGTACCGACGTTTTTGGATCGCGACCCATACGTGCAGTACCCATTTCGTGGATACCTTTACCAAGCACTGCTTCAGTATTATAAATATTTACATTTTTAACACCGGCAGCTTCAAGCATTTCTTTGGCATCTGCTGCCATATCAATGCGCATTTTATTTTCGTTATCTTTAATTACCGCATTAATAACAGGTACCGGCAGGCCCCATTT
>CAHJXH010000234.1 GCA_903644075.1 Sphingobacteriaceae bacterium
CTTCATTTTTTAATACGTCCTGTGCTTTTGATAACGGGAACTCGTCGCGGGTTACTACGTTTTCTTCAGTGCCGCCAAAATTTAATTGTGCCATTTGTTTTTGATTTTTATTTCTTTGATTTCACCGATGTATTGTTGATTTCACCGATGTATTATAATTGTTGCTTAATTATTTAGTTACTCTTGTTCCCCCTTTAGGGGGTAAGGGGGTTTACATCGTAAACACCTTTTGTCCTTTATTCAGGTATTCGTTTTCGATAACTTCTTCGCTTGGGTCCAAACGTTCAAACTCGCGGATCTTAGAGTTAAAACCATCGCTATCCTTAATAATTGCCACGCGTGCGCTGCGTACAAATTCAATTAAGCCAAAAGGTTCTAAAACTTTGATCAGGTTATCGGTTTCTTCGCGGTGGCCGGTTGTCTCAAATACGATGTAATCTTTACGGATCACAACCGCGCGGGCACCATTTTCGCGCAGTAAGCGCTCAACGCTTGCTTTCTCGGCAATAACATCTGCCGGTACTTTGTAAAGCGCCATCTCCTGCCATATAACGTCGGCATTGGTATGGTAGTATGCTTTTAATACTTCAACCTGTTTCTCAATCTGGCGGCAAAGTTTGCGTACCACATCTTCGGTTTCATCTATAACGATGTTGAACCGGTGGATTCCTTTAATCTCGGAAGGAGAAGTGTTCAGGCTATCGATATTGATTTTCCTGCGGGTGAAAATGATGGCGATGCGATTCAGCAGACCAATTTGGTTTTCGGTATAAACGGTGATGTTAAATTCCTGCTTGTCCATGTTTGTTTCTTTAAAATTCCTTGTGGGGATTTATTTAAGTCTGATTTCGCTAACGCTGCATCCTTGTGGTACCATCGGGAATACGTTGTTTTCTTTGGTAACCATTACTTCCAGTAAGAAAGAACCCTTGTTGTTCAGCATCTGCTCTAAAGCAGGCTGTAATTCTTCGCGTTCGCTGATGCATTTACCAGGGATGCGGTAACCTGCAGCTACCTGAACAAAATCAGGACTTTGAATATCAACGAATGAGTAACGGCGCTCGTTAAACAACTCCTGCCATTGGCGTACCATACCCAGGAAGCGATTGTTAAGGATGATGATCTTTACATCAACGCCGCTTTGCATAATGGTACCCAATTCCTGGATGGTCATTTGCATACCTCCATCGCCGATAATGGCAACTACTGTACGGTCTTGCGCACCATATTTAGCACCTATAGCAGCCGGAAGGGCAAAGCCCATGGTACCTAAACCGCCACTGGTAACGTTGCTGCGTGTTTGTTTAAAGTCGGCGTAACGGCAGGCTACCATTTGGTGCTGGCCAACGTCGCTCACAATAACAGCTTCGCCTTTGGTTAATTTATTCAGCTGATCTATCACTTCGCCCATGGTTATTTCGCCGCTGGTTGGGTGTAGTTCTGCATCAATTACTGCTTCAACTTCTTTGGCAGTGTATTCGTTAAATTTAGCTAACCATTCGGTATGTTGTTTTTGATCAACAAGGGCAGTTAACAATGGTAAAGTTTCTTTACAATCGCCCCATACCGGTACGGTGGTTTTTACGTTTTTGTCGATCTCGGCCGGGTCAATATCGAGGTGGATCACCTGTGCCTGTTTAGCGTATTTATCTAAACGGCCGGTTACACGGTCATCAAAACGCATACCGATAGCAATCAGCACATCGCATTCGTTGGTTAAAACGTTAGGGCCGTAGTTACCGTGCATACCCAGCATACCCACGTTTTGCGGATGATCTGTCGGGATAGCGCCTGCGCCTAAAATAGTCCATGCAGCAGGGATGCCCGATTTTTCTACAAAAGCTTTAAACTCTTTTTCGGCTTCGCCCAAAATAACGCCCTGGCCAAATAAGATAAATGGTTTTTTAGCCTGGTTAATCAATGCAGCTGCCTGCTCAATATATTCGTGGCGAACAATTGGTTTCGGCCTGTAGCTACGGATATGGTTGCAAGGGGAGTAACCCTTGTATTGAAATTTTTGAATCTGTGCGTTCTTGGTAATATCAATTAATACCGGACCGGGGCGACCGCTGCGGGCAATGTAAAATGCCTTGGCCAGTACTTCCGGAATTTCGGTAGCATCGGTAACCTGGTAGTTCCACTTGGTAACCGGTGATGAGATATTGATGATATCAGTCTCCTGGAAAGCGTCGGTACCCAACAGGTGTGCAAAAACCTGGCCGGTGATACAAACTAATGGTGTGCTATCAATCTGTGCATCGGCTAAGCCGGTGATTAAGTTGGTAGCGCCGGGGCCGCTGGTTGCAAACACAACGCCCACTTTACCAGAGGTGCGTGCGTAACCCTGGCCTGCGTGGATACCACCTTGCTCGTGGCGTACCAGTATGTGGTTAAGCTTTTCTTTATAATCATACAAAGCATCGTAGACGGGCATAATTGCGCCACCGGGATATCCAAAAATAGTATCGACGCCTTCTACCAGTAACGCTTCTAATAAAGCGGCCGATCCTGTAAGCTCTACTGCTACCTCGTTTTGTGGTGCAGTTACTAATTCCTGCTGTGCAATTGCTGTCTCGTTCATATTACTTTGTTCAAATGTTCATTGGTTCACTCGTTCATTGGTCTTTTGTCTTTCGGACTTACTGACTCACGGACTTTCTGACTTCTTTATTATTCTCCATCCGTTACACAACCTTCTGCAGCTGTGGTAACACATTTGGCGTATTTGTATAAAACTCCTTTAGTCACTTTTAATTTAGGCTGAATCCATGCTGCTCTTCGGGCTGCCATTTCTTCATTGCTGATAATTACGTTGATCTGGTTTGTTTTTGCATCGATGATGATCTTGTCTTCATCTTTTACAAAGGCGATAGCACCACCGTCAAAAGCTTCTGGTGTAATGTGGCCAACCACAAAACCGTGTGTGCCACCAGAGAAACGACCATCGGTAATTAAAGCTACCGAGCTACCTAAACCTGCACCAAAAATAGCAGAGGTTGGTTTCAACATTTCCGGCATGCCTGGTGCGCCTTTAGGGCCAACGTTGCGGATCACCACAACATCGCCTTTTTGTACACGGCCGCTCTGGATCCCGTGGATCAATTCGAACTCTCCATCAAACACGCGGGCAGGGCCTTCAAAATGGTCGCCTTCTTTACCTGTAATTTTGGCAACGCTGCCACCGGTAGCAATGTTTCCGTAAAGGATCTGTAAGTGGCCGGTTGCTTTGATTGCTTCTTCTTTAGGTAAGAATACTTTTTGAGCATCAAAATCTAATGCAGGTACGGCTTCCAGATTTTCTGCAATGGTTTTTCCGGTTACGGTTAAACAATCACCGTGTAACCAACCCAACGATAATAAATATTTCATTACCGCAGGTATACCGCCTACTTTATGTAAATCTTCCATCATGTATTTACCGCTTGGCTTCATATCTGCCAATAATGGGATACGGTTACTGATGGTTTGGAAATCGTCTTGAGTTAATGGTACATCAACACTTTTTGCCATAGCAATTAAGTGTAACACCGCATTGGTAGATCCGCCCATTACCATAATGGTAACAATGGCGTTTTCAAATGCCTTGCGGGTCATGATGTCCGAAGGTTTGATGTCTTTCTCCAGTAATATTAATATAGCTTTGCCTGCTGCAGTACATTCTTCCAGTTTCTCCGGGCTTAAAGCCGGGGTAGAAGAAGAGTAAGGCAAGCTCATACCCAGAGCTTCGATAGCAGCAGCCATTGTGTTAGCGGTATAGATACCACCACAGGCACCTGCACCCGGACAAGCATTTCTGATAATTTGCTGAAAATCGAACTCATCCATTTGGCCGGCAATCTTTTTACCTAAAGCTTCAAATGCCGATACAATGTTTAAATCTTCGCCTTTATAATGGCCTGGTTTAATAGTACCGCCATATACCATAATAGAGGGGCGATTTAAACGACCCATGGCAATTACAGAACCCGGCATGTTTTTATCACAACCAGGGATGGTGATTAAGCCATCATAATATTGAGCGCCACAAACGGCCTCGATCGAATCGGCAATAATATCGCGGCTTACTAAGGAGTAACGCATCCCTTCTGTACCGTTGCTCATACCATCGCTTACACCGATGGTGTTAAATATAAGGCCTACCATGTTTTCGTCCCATGTGCTTTTTTTAACCACTTTGGCTAAATCATTTAAATGCATGTTACAGGTATTGCCATCATAACCCATGCTGGCAATGCCAACCTGGGGTTTTTTCATATCATCATCAGTTAAACCAATACCATAAAGCATGGCCTGTGCAGCCGGTTGGGTAGGGTCGGCGGTTAAGGTTTTACTGTAGCGGTTTAATTCTACGCTTTGTTCGGTATCAGTAGTAGTACTCATTGTATATAATATTTTATTTGTGGGTTTACAACAACTGGTATATTTGGTGTACGCTTAGGTTTATAGCAGCCGGTTGTAAATTTGTTATTTGTAAAGTAGAGAGATGCGAATTAATAAGCAATAGCCAATCGAAAAAAATAAAATAAGAATATAATTTTACTTATTTTAAATTTAACAATTTTAATTCTGTATTTATTAGATTATAAAGAATTAAATTTTTAAGCTTCTATACCGAAGTTGAAATTGGTATTCGGTATGTTCGTTATGCATGCATAGCATGAGGGTCGGTTTTCGGCGTAAAACCGACAAAAGGGTGGAAAAAGTTGTAGGAAAAGGGGAGATTCGGGCATTACAAATGCCTGGAAGTTTTAAGCACGCGTAAGAAAGTTAGAGTGAATTTTAGATCAGATAATTAACATTGATATAAAGATTCCCTGCAAAAGAAATAAGGTTATATTAGACTTAAACTAAGTTTTGTTTTATAAATCTAAAATTAATAAAAATCTACAGATGAACGCATTATCTATTACTCCTCCTAAGGTACTTGGTGCTATACTTACCGGATCTTTTTGATGTGGTTGGGTTCAACTTTCGAATTTGTAACATGGCTTAGATTAACATTGCTGTTAGGCGGAGCGATAATATCAATATGTGCTTCTGCGTATTGCACGTATCAGTTATTTAAAAACTTAAAAAGCAAATTCTAAAATTACGATTAGCTAAAGTGCTACATAACTCTCTTCTTGAAAAATGGGTTGGATTAGTGCATTACAAATGCCCGGAAGTTTTAAACGCATGCATTGCAAACGCGCGCAAGGTCTTAATGCTATTTCCGCTGCTTTAACTGAAACACATTCCCTTCCGGATCTTCACCATCGCACAACCAATAATCATAATCATCAAAGGTTTTGATCTCCCGCATCGCTACGTTTTGATTAACGAAGTGTTCGCGCACCTGGTTAATGTTCTCATCTATCTCAAAAACAATTTTGGCGTTATTGTCGAATTTAAATGGGCCTTTACTTTCGTCCCAGTATTGCTCGCCAATTTTGTGTAAGCCAATTTTGCAATTGCCTGCATCTAACAGTGCCCAAAGCGATTGGTATTCTTCAATAATGTTAAGATTGAAAGTATTGGTGTAGAATGCTTTTGGAGTATCTACGTTTTGTACGTAAAGAATAATGGTATCTAAGTTGACTTTGATCTGCATGAAAAGGATGTTTGAGGATCGAAGTTAGAAAAGATTTCTGTTTGAGCGAAACAACTACGAATTTGTCATTGATTAACAAAAAAAGCCCTTCGAAACTCGAAGGGCTTTTCTATAAAATATCAGTTTAACAGCTTAACGGTGGGTAATGCCTTCGGCAAGCACCATTACTTTGTTATTTAAAACTTCAACAACACCGCCGTGTATCAGGTAAACTTCTTGTTTAGCACTGTTACCGGTACGAACGATCAGCTTGCCATCTTCTAAAGTAGAAATGATAGGGGCGTGGTTGTTTAATATTTCAAATGATCCCATAGTGCCGGGTACGGTAACCGAAGCTACTTCGCCTTCAAACACTTTTTTATCGGGAGTTAAGATTTCTAAAATCATGTGTTGTTAGATTTGAGATGTGAGATATGAGACATGAGACATAAATGTCCTTCGATCTCAAATCTCAAATCTCATGTCTCATATCTAATTAGTTATTTGCTTCTGCTAATAATTTTTTACCTTTTTCGATAGCATCTTCAATGCTGCCTACTAAGTTAAATGCAGCTTCAGGATACTCATCCACTTCGCCGTCCATAATCATGTTAAAGCCTTTGATGGTATCTTTAATATCAACCAAAACGCCTTTTAAACCGGTGAACTGCTCTGCTACGTGGAATGGCTGAGATAAGAAACGTTGCACACGGCGAGCGCGTGATACGGTTAATCTATCTTCTTCAGAAAGCTCATCCATACCTAAGATAGCGATGATATCCTGTAATTCTTTATAACGTTGTAATGTTTCTTTTACGCGTTGTGCAGTATTGTAGTGCTCATCACCTAATACAGCTGCGCTAAGGATACGTGAGGTTGAATCCAATGGATCCACCGCAGGGTAAATACCTAACTCAGCAATTTTACGTGATAATACAGTAGTAGCATCTAAGTGGGCGAAGGTTGTAGCCGGCGCAGGGTCGGTCAAGTCATCCGCAGGTACGTATACCGCTTGTACCGAAGTGATCGAGCCACGTTTGGTAGAAGTGATACGCTCTTGCATCATACCCATTTCAGTAGCCAAAGTTGGTTGGTAACCTACCGCTGAAGGCATACGGCCTAACAACGCTGATACCTCAGAACCTGCCTGGGTGAAACGGAAGATATTATCGATAAAGAACAGGATGTCGCGGCCTTTGCCTTCACCATCACCATCGCGGAAATACTCGGCAATAGTTAAACCTGATAAAGCTACACGGGCACGGGCACCAGGAGGCTCGTTCATTTGACCGAACACAAATGTTGCTTTTGAATCTTTTAATACTTCTTTATCTACTTTAGACAGATCCCATCCGCCTTTTTCCATTGAATGTAAAAACTCTTCACCGTAAGTGATAATGCCAGACTCGATCATCTCGCGCAGTAAGTCGTTACCTTCACGGGTACGCTCACCTACACCAGCAAACACTGATAAACCAGAGAATGCTTTCGCGATGTTGTTGATCAACTCTTGGATCAAT
>CAHJXH010000235.1 GCA_903644075.1 Sphingobacteriaceae bacterium
AGTTGATTAGGTTTCTAACTCAATCAACTTATTCAACAAATCAACTTACTTAACCTCTTCTTCAGCTGGAGCTGAAGAAGCTGGTTCTTCGTTAAACTCTGGTCTTTCTTTAAGGATGTGGAACCAGGTTAATACCTTCTTAATGTCAGAGCTGTAAACACGTGGTTCGTCGTGGTCTGGCGCTATTTCATAAAAGTATTCGCGCAATTTCTTGCCGTCAGCTTTAGCATCCGGTGCTTCGGTTGCAGATGCTTTCATGGTGTTTAAAACATCTGTAAGCTTAATATCTTCGTCTGTACCAAAAATGGTGATCTCGTCTAATGCAGCTAATTTAGCTGTAGAAACATTAACTACTAATTTGGTTTTCTGCGCATCAAGGCTTTCTAAAACGAAGCCGGTTTTATTTTGAACCAAAGCTTTCCATAATCCTGGCTTGCCCGATACCGCTACTATTCCGTGTAAATTCATATCTTCTTCTGTTGTCTGTTATCAGTTGTCGGTTGTCTGCATCAGGACAAACCCGATAACCGACAACTGACAACTAATCCTTATTCTTCAATTATTTCAATACCGGTGATTTTATCACCCTGGCGAATGGCGTCAACCACGTCAACGTTTTCAACTACTTTACCAAAAACGGTGTGGTTACGGTCTAAGTGTGCAGTATTATCGCGGCTGTGGCAGATAAAAAACTGAGAGCTACCCGTGTTACGGCCAGCATGTGCCATTGATAATACACCACGGTCGTGGTATTGGTTACCGCCGGTTAACTCACAATCAATTTTTTTGTCAGAGCCACCTGCACCTGTACCGGTTGGGTCGCCACCCTGAACAACGAAGTTAGGGATCACACGGTGAAAAGTTACACCATCGTAAAATCCTGATTTTGCTAAACCTAAAAAGTTAGCTACTGTATTTGGTGCGTCCTGATCGTAAAACTGAACGGTCATGTCACCTTTTTCGGTTTTGATTATTGCTTTGCTCATTTTTTATATTTTATAGAGGAGTGCAAAGGTAACAATTTGATTTTGATGTGCGAATGAAGAGATGTGCAAATGTTTTTGATATGCAGATGTGCGAATGTGCAGATATGCAAATGAAATACTTAGCCATCTGAAAACATCTGCACATCTGCATATTTGCATATCCAATAATGTTCAATTTTCTTCGTTACATTTGAGAATAGCCAACACGACAAATCCGAATATGTTTTTAAATCGAATTAAAGTCCTTTTATCTTTTGTCCTTATTCTAATATCTGTTATTTGTCGTGCTGCCTCTATCCTGATTCCAATGGATGAGGTGCAGAAAGATCACTTAAAATCATACGGAATCGCTTTCTGGGTATTGAAGAATAACCAGGAGGTTGACTGGCTGCTTAATTATCGCGGCGGCAGTTTTATGATGGTTTATAGTAAGGCCATTGAGGACGAATGCAAAGTACGCGGAGTAAGTTTCGAGGTTTTGGCCGATGTAAAGGCGAACGCTATCCTGAATGAGATCAGCGACCCATCTGTTAACATGGATATGGTTAAGCTAGAGAAAGCGCCTAAGATGGCTGTGTATTCGCCCAAAAATAAACTTCCCTGGGATGACGCCGTTACCCTGGTTTTAAAATATGCCGAAATCCCTTATGATGTAGTGTACGACGAGGAGGTAATCCGCGGCGACCTACCTAAGTACGATTGGCTGCACCTGCACCACGAAGATTTTACCGGCCAGTACAGCAAGTTTTACGGGGCATTTAGATATGCGCCCTGGTATGTAGATGATGTAAAAGGCCAGGAAGCTTTGGCGCACAAACTCGGTTTTAAAAAAGTATCGCAAATGAAACTGGCCGTTGCCCAACACATTCGCGACTTTTGTGCGGGTGGGGGCTTTTTGTTTGCCATGTGCTCTGGTACGGACACGTTTGATATTGCCCTTGCTGCCGCCAATACCGATATATGTGAATCTATGTTCGACGGTGACCCTGCTGATCCGCAGGCGCAAAGCAAATTGGATTTTACGCAGACTTTCGCCTTCAAAAATTTCACGCTGGACCAGAACCCCACTTCCCACTCCTTCAGCAATATCGATGTAACCCCTACCCGCCAGGTTGACCGTACAAATGATTTTTTTACACTGTTTGATTTTTCTGCCAAATGGGATGTGGTACCCAGCATGTTAACGCAAGACCATGACAAGGTGATTAAAGGCTTTATGGGCCTAACAACCGCTTTCAATAAAAACATGCTGAAACCCGGTATTACCGTAATGGGTGAAATGAAAACTGCCAACGAAGCCCGATATATCCACGGCGAATACGGCAAAGGCCAGTGGACCTTCTATGGCGGCCACGACCCCGAAGATTACCAGCACGCCGTAGGTGACCCGCCAACTGATTTAAAATTACACCCCAACTCACCAGGGTATCGTTTAATATTGAATAACGTATTGTTCCCTGCAGCGAAGAAGAAAAAGCAGAAAACATGATTTGAAGGGAGTCGGGAATCGAGAGTCAAGATAGATATAACGCTGATATTGACCAACTAATTCCGGCGGACACCCTCATACTATTGCTTTAGTTGTAATAATCCCAGGTTTAGGAATTTCAATTTGGAACAAATATGGGATGTGCTTTTATAACGCGGAAAATAAAAAATTTCTAACTCCCTACTAATGCAAATATTCTAATTAAATTCACCCCAACTCTGCGTTTTAAATCATTGATTAATAAAATAATAGGAATAAAATCACTATGGCTATAAAAAAGGTATGGCATAAGCCACAGGTAATAATAATTGCCACAGATGATATTAATGGAGGCGGGCCATTTCTCACTTATTCTGAAGGTGCAGCTTCGCATATTATCAATAGAATTTTTCCTGGTCCAACCTCAGTTGCTGTCAGCGCCAATGTTTTTAACAACTACGTTTCCTAAAGAAAGATTTATTGGGAATTGAATTCCTCCTGATTCACAACTCCTGGTTCTCTAAATAGAACACTAATTATAGAACGTCCAGCTTACACCAAACTTCAATTGGTGGTTAAACATGGGGTAGCGGTTTACAGTATAAAAACCTTTGCTGAACAAGCCCTGATCGGCATAATCATACTGTACATACAGGTTGGTACGAAACAGGGTACCCTTGGCGAATACTGATACAACGGGGTATGAGGTAAACGTTAGATCGGGCCCGTTATAAAACTGCCCCAAGCCCACCGCGTACGATGGCGCGGTGTATGGTGTATTATAGCGCACATTAAACCCGATATTTGAATTAAGCACATTAAACAACAACCGGGCATAATACACGCTGCTGTAAGTATACAGATCTGGCGTGCGCATAATGCTTTGGTTGTCGGTTTTCTGATATACTACATAGTTATCAAAATGCCACCTGTGCCAGGTTAAATTTTTACCGATGCTTAGTTTTAGCAAGCTGATAGGCGTACCGGCTTGCATTGGGGTAGCATCAATGCCATTAGGCTGGGCTGCAAAGTACAAGTAATCATTAATCAGGAAATACTCGGCTTTAAAATCCAGCCGAAGCAGGTTATTAATGTAATTAAATGATACGCTGGTAGTTTTCTGATTGCTGAAACTATTGCCTGTAAATATGTAGTGGTTAGAGATCCAATTGGTATAAACAAACGGTGCCTTGTTACTTTGCGAGTAGGCTTCGAGCACTATTTTACCGGCCCTGTTGCTTCCGGCCAGGTTTAACTTAACATCATACAAAAAGTCGCCAAAATTATAACCTTCGGCCACTTGCTGAAAATCGGCATCCAATCCCAATTTATCGCTGAAGCGATAACCTAGTTTGGCCTTAAGCGTAGCGTTCTGAAAATTACCTTCAGACTTGGTTACCCCCTGTGTTAATTTTGCACCGAAGTTATTAATCACCGAATCGAGTACACTTTGGCTGTAATGATAATAATCATAAGCCAGCCCCAAATCTACCTTCAGCTCATTTTTTACAAAGCTGTTTGATTTACCTCTCAGATAAAACGAGTAAGTAAACACGTTCTGTATATGCTGAATATATAATGAGTCGCGCGAGTTATGAGAGCTAAAATAATAATCAGGAAACACGCGGTAGGTATCAGGGTCATTTTGCAGAAACTTGTACGTTTGCGTGCCATAATAAAACGTGTGCGATACCCTATTGGTAGGTAATACCTTCGAAGTATCAGACCCCTTACGCATGCTGTCTATCCGGCCGAGATAATAAAACTGCTTAATGTAAAGCCCCTTGGTTACCCAGGCTGTTGAAGTACCATTTAACTTTACAGGATCATCGCTTCCCGATAAACCGGAAGGGCCGGTTACAAATATGCTGTCATTTGCCAGTCCACCGTTCTCCTGCGCTTTTAAGGTATTAAATAACACATTGGCAAGCATATTATACCGCTTGCTTTTTGATTCGTACCAACTAAAAACACCGGCATTTATATCGCTCACCCCCTGTCGCAGGTAGTACCCTTTTGATCCTATTGTATTAAACATTAACCCCACATTCCAGTTAGGTTTTATGTTTTGGGTATGGAGCAATTTAAACATCTGGCCTGCTCCCCCGCCTGTGTATAAACTCAGATTGGTGTAAGCCACACGTGCCCTGTAATATTGTACATCGGCCGGGGTAAGTAAATAAGGATCGAGTGAGTGCTGGCCCACATCAAAGCCTATACTTTTAACCGGTTCATACAGTAAAGGGCGTTGCGCCAAGCCCGTAATACCCAAGCCAATACGCGGGCTGCGTACCTGGTACAATGGGTTATAGTTTTCGAAATTTACAAGGCCGGTATCTAATGCAAAAACCTGGGTACTATCGGCCAGTAAGTGCTCATTAGTAACCTTAACATACCTCGAGCTAAAAATTACAGTATCTTTTTTATGGTCTTCCTTTTTGCGCAAGGTATCCATCATCTGCTCATCTGTCAATTTCTTGACAGGCGCGCGGGTAACGGTATCGCGCATATATCCCTGTTGCTGCTGGCCGGGATAGGTGCTAACCTGCGCCATTACCGATACTGCCTGCATACAGATGAGCAGCAATAAAAAATATTTCAGCTTTTTAAGCATCAAGGCCGGCAATCAGTTCTTTAAGTATTTGTGTCATCTTGGGTTCGGCCTCGTGTGCAACGGCCAATATATCGTCAATAGAAACCGGCTTTAATGTATCAGGGAAACCCTCGTCGGTTAATACAGATACGGCAAAAACAGGTAAACCCATGTGGTTTGCGGCAATAACTTCGGGCACGGTACTCATGCCAACAGCATCGCCACCTATAATGCGTAAGTATCTATACTCGGCGCGGGTTTCCAAACTCGGGCCGGTTACGGCTACATAAACGCCTTTATGGCAGGTTATATTATTGGCTTTTGCAATATCTAGCGCCTTTTCTATCAGGTTTAATTTATAAGGCTCGCTCATGTCGGGGAAACGCGAGCCAATTTCCTCTTCATTTGCACCAATCAGCGGGTTTTGCGGCTGCAGGTTAATGTGATCATTAATGATCATCAGGTCGCCTTTTCTGTAGTCGGGGTTAAGTGCACCACTGGCATTTGATACAAACAGGGTTTTAATACCCAGCCATTTCATCACCCTAACCGGGAAGATGATCTGCTGCATGTTATACCCTTCGTAATAGTGTAAACGGCCTTGCATAGCCACTACCTTTTTACCGGATAGTGTACCGAATATTAGTTTACCCGAATGAAACTCTAATGTTGAGATCGGAAAATCTGGAATATTGGCATATAGCAATTGCTTTTCTACTTCAATTTCGTTAACCAGGCCACCAAGACCGGTACCTAATATAATTCCTATTTCAGGCTCAAAATCGCCGATTTTATTTTTAATGTATGCTGTTGTGCGTTCTATATTTTCTAACATGATTTGTTATCTGTTTATCAAATTCTTGTTGCCCGTTATTAAGAAACTGAATGCTGATGGGTAACACCAGTATGGACAGCTTGCTTAACAGTGGCAACAGCTCAGGTTGTTTTAAACGTTCTGCGTCTTTTTCTGTTGTAATCACCACTTTGTTTATTGATGGTTCGGCCAAAAATTCATCAGCAAGTTTAGTAATATTTTTTAAGCTGAACCGATGGTGATCAGCATAATTATGATGATTTATGTGTGGTGTAATACCTTGTAAATACTGCTTCAAAGGCGCGGCCCCTGCAATACCCGTAAGCAGAAATATCCTGGTGTCAGCATTGAGGTCATTGGTTACTTCCCCACCATCTAAAGTTTTCAGCCTTAAATAATTGATCGAAGTAAAAAACAATTGTTGATATGGGTAGGGTCTTATTTTTACTGCTATCTGCTCCTGCTCTTCTGATGATAAATTTGCCGGACATTTACTTACCACAATAATATCAGCGCGCATTTTACCACTAAACGGCTCGCGCAAATCACCTGCCGGAAGTAAAAAGTTAGGCTCATTCAGTTTTTTATAATCGAACAATAAAATGCTCAATCCCGGCTTAACCGCACGGTGCTGGTAGGCGTCATCTAAAACGATCAGATCATAATCGTTTTTTAGTTGGTTGATACCATTAACCCTGTCCTCACAAACAGCAACCATAACATCCGGGAACTTGTGTTTAAACTGCGCCGGTTCGTCGCCGATATCGGCAGCAGTACTGGTACTATCAGCAATCAAAAAACCTTTTGTATTGCGGCCATAACCACGGCTAAGGGTAGATAGTTTATACTCGTTTTTTAGCAAGCGTACCAGGTACTCCGTCATAGGCGATTTACCGGCCCCGCCAACTGCCAGGTTACCTACCGATATTACCGGCAAATCAAAAGCCGTACTTTTAAACCAGCCCACATCGTAACACCAGTTGCGGATAACCACAACCAATGCATACAGCAACGAGAACGGTAATAAAAGCCAGCGGAGTTTCTTCATTTGTTTTAGAACCTGTAAAGATAAGGGAATTATTATCGAGTTGGATGGTTATTGCATTGTGGATGTCCGTTTTTCATTAGGAGTGGTGGAGTGAGTTATTCATCGTCAGTGGATGTAACTTTCTTTTTTCCGCAAAAAGAAAGTCACCAAAGAAAA
>CAHJXH010000236.1 GCA_903644075.1 Sphingobacteriaceae bacterium
GAAATTAAAGGCAGCGCCTACGGCAAAACCGGCTATGCCAGCAACTACTCGGTAACCTACACCCGCCCTAAATGTGATACCTGCAGCGTGCCATGGAAAGATAACCTGGGTAAAACAGGGGTGGTGCAAACCAATGTTTTCCACACGCAGGCTTATTTCCCGAAAGGCATTAAAGGCGATACCTATACTTTAACCGGTTCCTTATTGCCATCAACAAATATTGATGCCAGCAACCCTTCTTTCATCACCAGTGCATCTTTCGATTATGGCTATGCTGATAATACAGCCGGAGGCGATAAAATAGATATTGCTACGGCTGTTGATTTAAAAGGCAACCTGGCAAACCTAAAGGGCATCGACTTTATAAAAGTACAAACAGGCATACTTTACAACATGGGCTGGCTGGGCGAGCAATCGACCGAGTTTACCGGTGCCGCCGATCTGAGCCTGCTTAAAAATTAAACAAATTAAATACACGCATACAATACATTAAGAATGAAAAGAACAATTACTACAAAATTAGGGGTTGGCGCATTGGGCATATTACTGATGGCTGCGGCATCTTGTAAAAAAGATAACGTGGGCGATGGCAGCTTCGCCGCAAAGCCGGAAATCTCGTCTATCGGCGGTAAGCTTGCAGATACAGTTACCGTTGGCAAATTGCTAACCATACACCCTAAGGTGAACATGAAAAACGTGGTTTACACCTGGACTGTGAACGGCGTAAGTAAAGGCACCGACTCTACATTTACCTTTGCACCAGATACCCGCGGCGATTACACCATTAATTTTAAGGCCAGTACGGCAGGCGGTTACTCATCTGCCGATTACAAGATCCATGCTTTGGGTAAGTATGAAAACGGTTTCTTTATTATTAACGAAGGCTGGTTTGGCCACGGCACAGGTAGTGTGAGTTTCTACAGGTACGATACCAAAGCTAAAGAAGACAGTATCTTCACTAAAGAAAACCCTGGCAAAACGCTTGACCCTGCAACCTCAACTTTAGAGAATGCCACCATCTTTAACAATAACCTGTTCCTGGTAGCAAAAGTAGGCGGGCCGATGGTGGTTACCGATGCTTATTCGTTAAAAGAGATTGCCCGTATCCCGGCAGTGGGCGGCAACAACTGGCAGGGATTTGTTGGGGTTGATAATACCAAAGGCTTGTTAACTTCAGGCAGCGGCATCTATCCATTCGATTTAACTACTTATACAGCAGGCACTAAATTAACAAGCGTTACAGGCTCTGTAGGCGATGTTATAAAAGCGGGTAATTACATCTTCGTACTATCACAAACGCAGGGTGTGGTAATCTTAAACGCAAGCGATTATTCGGTAGCTAAGAAAATCCCTTCTATGCTGGTAGCTTTTGCCAAAACACCTGATGGCTCGGTTTGGGCAGCCGGCGGTACATCATTGGTAAAAATTAACCCAACCACTTTAGATGTTACTACCATTACAGTACCGTTTACAGTTTTCGGTTCATGGGGTGCATGGCATCCGGGTTCAATTACTGCATCTACAAAAGAAAATACTATATATTTGGCAAAGAATGCATCGTTTAGCGGCGGTACAACCATTTATAAATATGTAGATGGTAATGCGGCATCATTACAAACTCCATTTATTACCCTGCCAACAGGTAAAGTATTATATGGTGCAGGTGTTGGTTATAATGCGGCTTTAGATCAGTTGGTGGTTAGCACCGTACAATCGGGCTTTGGTACCAGTTACAGTGTTAATGATCTTGATTTTTATGACACTACTACCGGTGCTTTAAAAACTGATTTTGCGTACAGCGGATATTATTTCCCTGCCACGTTTGTATTTCATCAGTAAATAAACTGCAGGTCTGAAACAAGGTCTGTTTAAAATAAACATGAACTGCGGTGAGAGGCAGAACATGCTTTAGGTTCAAAGGCTGCTTTATGCAGCCTTTGCCATTCCTATTGCTTTATAGGATAATTTATTTTAAGTTTATGCAACCTAATTATTAACTTAAAATCTTATCTAAATGGCACAATTTAATCAGGCGTTCCGAATTACTATGGGTAATGAGGGCGGCTACGCAAACAATCCAAATGATGGTGGTGGCGAAACCTATAAAGGCATAGCCAAAAATTACTGGCCCAATTGGTCGGGATGGCCAACTGTTGATAGTGCAGTGGCTTCCAATCCGGGTAGCATTAACCAGGTTTTAAATAATAATGCACAGTTGCAAACACTGGTGCAGGCATTTTACAAGGCCAATTTCTGGGATACAGAATCATTGGATAATATTAATGATCAGCAAATTGGTAACCAGCTTTTCGATACGGCTGTTAACATGGGCACGGGTATAGCTTCCATGTTTTTACAGCAAGCGGTAAATGTTTTATCGCCGGGTAAACTAACGGTAGACAGGCAGATTGGCCCCTTGACGATTGCAGCGGCCAATGCCGAAAATGCACAGGATCTTTATAATGCCATTTGCCAGTTACGCAGGGCAAGGTACCAGGCTATTATCCAGGCAAACCCGTCGCAGGCGCAGTTTGCTAACTCGTGGTATAGCCGCATTACGCCTTATCAGGAAGCGTAGATTTTGATGACGATTTTTTATTTAATAGCCGTACCAACCAGGGAAGGCTTAAGCCCTGGCCTAGTAAGGTAAACAGCACAACTACAACCGATATGAATATAATGGCGCTTCGTTGAGGAAACGGATCGCCATTATTAAGTTGATGCGGTAAACCAATGGCAATAGCCAGTGACACAATTCCCCGCATACCCGACCAGCTGATGATCAGGCTATTCTTAAAATCAAGCAAAGCACCTTCGGTTATTTTTCCTTTACCTTTTTTAAAATGCTGTTGCAAATTAAACTGCTGCATAAATACACGGGCCATGCGAAGCACCAGGGCAACAATAGTGATAACTAATCCATAACCCACATAAGGTAATATTTGGGCTGGTGTAACGGTTTTTACTACGTGAGGTAACTGTAAGCCAATGAGGATAAAAATCAGTCCATTGAGCAGGAAGATAATAATATCCCAGATCGCTTTTGATTGCTGTTTGAAATTTTCGGGGAATACTTTGTTGCCGAAACGGGCAATACCCAATCCCAGTATCACCACGGCAATAACACCAGAAACATGCAGATCTTCCGCAACCAAATAGGCCACAAAGGGAGCAAGCAGCATAAAGCTAATGGTAACCAGACGGTTCTTATGCGTTCTTTTAATAATAAAGGCTAATATTTTACCAATAAAGTATCCTACCAAAAAACCGCCGCCCATTAGTACGGCAAACTGCAGTCCGGCTTTCCAGAAAACGAAGGTACTGCCAGCCACAGCTGCAACTGCAAAGCGGTAACTCACCAGGGCCGATGCATCGTTAATTAAGCTTTCGCCCTCTAATATGGTGTTAGTTTTATGCGATAAGCCGAGGCCTTTGGTAATACTCATGGCGGCCACTGCATCAGTAGCCGATAGTATGGACCCAAGTACAAAAGAGATAGGCCAGCTCATGCCTGGTATCAGGTAATGAGCTGTAATTGCAATACCGATAGTAGTTATAAAAACAAGTGTAATGGCTAATGTGCTGATGGTGCCGATATTCACCTTAAATTCATCGTACGAAATATTAAAGGCTGCATCATATAGCAGTGGGGGCAGGAAGAGCAGGAAAACGATCTCGGGGTTAAGGTCTATTTTAGGTAGATCGGGTATAAAACCTACGGCTATCCCGGCCACAATCAGCAGGATAGGGTAGGGTAATTTGATATAATCGGCAATTGCAGAAAGGCCTATCATGATGGCCATGATAAATATAACGATGGTATAGTTTTCCATTAACCGGTGCTTGTTTTGAGTTGGCTAAATTTAAGTTTACCAAACTTACTTACGAAATTGTTTTTTCGCCCGATATTTAAATAAGTGCTTTTTGTTAAATGATTGTTATTTTAGTGCCTTTATAAACCATTCGATAAACTATTTTCCTGATTAATAATGAAGCTGTCGGTTTTGATTGTTTTTTGTTTATGCCTTACACTCGAAACCCGTGCCGCTACAGATAGCCTGTTAAACGAGCTTAACATTGCGCTCGCCAATAAAGAGCAGTATGTTGTTAAAAAGCAACAGCGTATTAATGTATTAAAGCAGGAACTTAAAGGTGCAAGCCACGCAGAAGACCAATATAACTTATATCTCTCCCTGTTCGATGAGTATAAAACTTTTCAGTACGATTCGGCCTATAATTATGCCAAACAGGCTGATATAGCAGCAGTACAGTTAAAAAATCCCGCATTAATTGCTTCGGCCAAAATGAAACTGGGTTTTTCATTGATCTCGGCAGGGATGTTTAAAGAAACGCTGGAAACGCTGAACAGTATTTCGCTCAATAACTTATCAGACAGCACCAAAGCCGAATATTACTTTCTGAAAGCCCGCAGTTATTTCGACCTTTCTGATTTCGACCATAACAACGATTATACCTGGCGATACGTACAGGCGGGTACCCAATGTATCGATTCGGGCCTGGCTGTGAGTAAACCGGGTACTTACAGGTATTTAGCGCTTCACGGCTTAAAGGATCTGCGGATTGGAAACTTCCCCGCCGCGATAAAAGATTATACAGCCATTCTGCAATTGCCGCATTTAACAGCCAATCAATTTGCAATAAGTGCATGTAGCTTAAGTTATGTTTACGAAAGTCAGGGCCGGAAAGAAGAGTCTGTAGCACTGCTGATTAAAGCTGCCATTGCCGATCTGCAATCGGCTACTAAAGAAACGGTGGCCATTTACAAGCTGGCCGATTTCCTGTACAAACAGGGCGACCTCAACAACGCCTTTGTTTACATTAAACAGGCGATGGATGATGCTACTTATTATGGTGCGCGCCATAGGCAGGTAACCATTAGCAGTATAATGCCCATTATCGAAGCCAAACGTATTAAAACGATAGAGGAGCAAAGGCGCTCACTGTTTATTTATTCGTCTATCATTACAGTGCTGGTATTTTTTGTTATTGCGTTTGCCATTATCATCTTCCGCCAGTTAAAGAAGTTGCGGATTGCGGATAACATCATTAAAGCCACCAACATTACGCTGCAGGAAAATAATAAATCGCTCGAAGAGCTGAATAAGAACCTCAGCGTGGCCAATAAAATTAAGAACGAATACATCGGTTATTACTTCAACGTAAATTCTATTTATATCGAGAAGTTAGAGAACTTCCAGAAATCGCTGGATAAAAAGCTGACCAGCAAGCGTTATGAGGATGCACTGGTTACCGTAAAAAGCCTTAATCTGGAAAGTGAACGCCAGCATTTGTTCGATACCTTCGATAAAGTTTTCCTGAGATTGTTCCCCAACTTTATCACCAGGTTTAATGAGTTGTTTAAGCCCGAAGAGGAGATTGTTGTACCAACCGGGCAGTTACTGAGTACCGAGCACCGCATCTTTGCACTCATCCGTATGGGCATCCATGATAACGACCGGATTGCAAAATTACTGGGTTATTCTGTAAACACTATTTACGCATACAAAAACCGGATCAAGAACAAATCATTCGTCTCAAACGATGAATTTGAACACCGCATAATGGAAATCGAAGCCGTATAGGTACCGGAATAGTCTATTTTTAATCTATATTTCGCTTCTCTTTTATTGGTAATAAGTGATTGATAATCAATTTATTAAATCAATAAATAGTCTTATATTTTCTATATTCCGCCTTGGTTGTATTGTAATTGGTGTGTTACAAGCTTTTCTTTGATTCGGATTTGGCGCCAATTCTAAATCCGAAAAACCAATTTTAAACAACACCAATTAATGAAACAGATTTACTTATTAAGGTATGGATTTCTGGTGCTTTTTATTTGCCTCTCGAACTGGGTTATGGCCCAAACCGGAGCGATATCAGGCCGGATAATCGACGAATCCAATTTGCCCCTTCCGGGCGCAACGGTAACTTTAAAAGGCACTACCAATAGTGCCGCCACTGATGCCAATGGCTATTTTAAATTACTTAAAGTGCCAACCGGCGCACAAGTGCTTGTTGCACGTTTTGTAGGTTACCAGGAGCTGGAGCAGCCGGTTACCGTAACCGGTACAACAAATATTACCCTGCAACTTAAATCATCATCGGTATTACTGGAGCAGGTTGCTGTTATCGGTTACGGTACGGTACGCAAAAGCGATGCAACGGGCTCGCTTGATGTAGTTACCAGCAAAGATTTTAACAAAGGTGCGGTAAACTCAATCCAGGATGCATTGGTAGGTAAATTGCCGGGTGTAACCATTACCTCAAACAGTGGTGCGCCGGGTAATACGTCTACCATTAAAATCCGCGGTACTACATCTATCGGTGCCAGCAACAACCCGCTGATTGTGATTGATGGTGTGCCAATGAGCAACGTAAACATTGGCGGTACATCTAACCTGCTTGCAACCATTAACCCTAATGATGTGGAGAATATCACCGTATTGAAAGATGCTTCTGCAACAGCCATTTATGGTTCAAGAGGTTCAAGCGGTGTTATTTTGGTTACCACCAAACGTGGTTCTAAAAAATTCACTATCGGTTATAATGTTACCACTTCATTGTCTGTATTGCCAAAAGAAGTGCCGGTTTACAGTGCCGATGACTTCCGTGCGTTGGTTAACAATGTGTATGCCGGCCAAACTGCTGTTACTTCATTGTTAGGTAAAGCAAGTACTAACTGGCAAGATCAGATCTACCAAAAAGCATTTGGGCAAGATCAAAACTTAAGTTTCTCTGGTTCTGCTAAAAACATGCCTTACCGCGTATCTATCGGGTACAATAACTCTGATGGGATCTTAAAAACCTACAATTTTCAGCGTACTACTGCCGCTATCGGTTTAGACCCAAGCTTGTTTAATAATACACTGAACATTCACATTAACATTAAAGGCCTTTACAATACCAACAATTTTGCCGATCAGTCTGCTGTTGGTAGCGCGGTTAATTACGACCCAACACAACCGGTTTACAATGGCAATACCCGTTGGAGAGGTTATACCACTTGGACTACAAACGGCAATACCAACA
>CAHJXH010000237.1 GCA_903644075.1 Sphingobacteriaceae bacterium
GACGGCGATACCATCAGTCTCAATAATCTGCACCGCCAAGTTATATATGCAGAACGGGAAGTTGGCAGACTAAAGGTCGAAATAGCCATTAGCAAACTAAGCCGGTTAAATTCCGAAGTTCTGTTTCAACCCTACACACATTTTTTAAGCGCGGCCAACGCGCTTCAGATTGTTAAGGATTATGATTTGGTGATTGATGCCAGCGACAACTTCGGCACACGATACCTGGTTAATGATGCCTGCGTGATCTTAAATAAGCCTTACATCTACGGCGCAGTTCAACAGTTTGAAGGCCATGTTAGTGTGTTCAACTATCAGGGCGGGCCCACCTATCGTTGCTTGTATCCTACACCACCATCAGCCAAAGAAATACCCGATTGTAATACAGCCGGAGTGTTGGGTGTAACGCCGGGCATTGTCGGTTGTCAGCAGGCTTTACAGGCCGTTAAAGTAATTACAGGTGCAGGCGAAACCTTATCCGGCTACTTACAGATCTTCGATTTCGAGCGTAACGATCAGTACAAAATTAAGCTTAAAGCCAATCCACAATATCAAAACATCAAGCAATTGCAAAAGGATTACGATACCCCCTTTGCCACGGCAGGCGGCAAACTGGAAATAGAAGAACTATACCAATGGTATACCGACGATAAGCCATTTTACCTGGTTGATGTACGCGAACTAAAAGAGTTTAATGAAGAACATCTGGAAGGCGCACATCATTTTCCGTTATCAACTTTGGCTGAGCATCTGGACGTACTCCCTCAAAATATCCCCTTGGTTACCATTTGCCAAATCGGTGGACGAAGCGCGAAAGCGGCAACCATTATCAGCGATGCATTACCCAACACCACCGTTTACAACGTGGTTGGCGGTATGGAAACGTGGTTCGATGAGGTAGGCGAACAGTTTGTGATCTACCCTAAACAAAACGCCTGATGATTGCCGTATCCGAAGCTTTACAATTAGTACGCGCACAGGTCCGCGATTATGGGACTGAGGAAGTTGAATTAATCCAGTCAACCGGCCGTATTTTAATGCAGGATATCGTGGCCGACAGGGCTTACCCGCCCTTTAACCGTGTTACTATGGATGGCATTGCTATAAATAGTAACGCTTTTTCGGCAGGTAAGCGATCGTTTAAGATTGAAGGCGTACAGGCAGCAGGCCAGCCGCAGCAAACATTAATAGATACAGAAAACTGCCTTGAGGTAATGACTGGCGCTATGTTACCCTCAAAATCGGATGCGGTTATTCCATACGAACAGTGCGAAATTGTTAACGGAATTGCAACCGTTAATCTAGATGAAATCAGTACGCTGCAAAACGTACATTTAGAAGGCACAGACAGTAAGCAAGGCGATATACTGGTAACAGCAGGTCATAAAATCACATCGGCTATCATTGGCCTAATTGCCGCATCAGGACTAAGTAAAGTAGTGGTTAAACGCCTGCCCAAAGTTGCTGTATGCGCTACGGGCGATGAGCTTGTGGAGGTTGATGAACAACCGCTTCCTCATCAAATCAGGCAATCAAATAGTTACATGCTTGTCGCAGCTTTGCAGGCCGAAGTTATCCATGCCCAACGTTATCATCTACGGG
The DNA here is from genome assembly GCA_903644075.1 of Sphingobacteriaceae bacterium. Taxonomy (GTDB): domain Bacteria; phylum Bacteroidota; class Bacteroidia; order Sphingobacteriales; family Sphingobacteriaceae; genus Mucilaginibacter. The sequence goes on from CAHJXH010000237.1 coordinate 1,603, forward strand.
ACGATCCTCAGGTAATGTTCGAAGAATTAACCACCATCACCAATTATTATGATGTCGTATTGTTATCGGGTGCAGTATCAAAAGGTAAATTTGATCACCTGCCCAATGTGTTGAATCGTTTAAATATGGAAACCATTTTCCACGGAATAGCTCAACGTCCGGGTAAACCTTTTTTATTCGGCAAGTTGCCTAATGAGGTTTTGATATTCGGTTTTCCAGGCAACCCGGCGTCTACATTTGTGTGTTATCAGCTTTATTTTAAGACATGGTTACACCAATCATTGGGTATTTCATTGCCGTTTATGAAGGCCTTTTTAAGCAAGCCTTTCAGCTTTAAGCCCAACTTAACTTTGCATGCGCTGGTAACACTTTCTTACAATGAGGGCAAATTGTTAGCCACTCCTGTTGAAACTTCAACCTCGGGCGATATGGTGAGTTTGGCCCTTGCACAAGGCATTTTAAGTTTACCTGCGGAGAGAAATGAATTTTCTACCGATGAAGCTTTTGATTTGCAGCTAGTTTAACTAAACTTTAAGCTTCTTCCTATGTTTTACTTTTGTTATTCTGAGTGCTAACGAAGAATCTTATTCGCTATGTATGTCGAAAAAAATCCTTCATTGAGTTCAAGATGACAAATGAACACCATTCTAAGCCTCAAATAAGAATATTCACCATTTTAAGAATGGCAATTATAAATTACTATTTTTAACAGCGGATAAACTCCCACCCTGCTACCCGTATCAACCATGAAAATAAAATTTTTACTTACTGCGCTTTTGCTCTTAACCATTAGCTTTAGTTATGCAGATACTGTTGCTATTAAACACTTCATTGTTAAATCAAACCCCTTCGCCAAAGATGAGGTGGCCATTTTAGCGGCTGAAGACACCACCAATGAAATTAATGAGAAGGTAAGCGGCAATTTTATTTTTACAGTAAACGGGTTTGAGGATACTTTAAAATTTGATAAGGGCACTGCTTTTTATCACCATAAAATACAACGCTCCAGCTTTATATATGTAAAGCACCATAACGATACCGGCACTTACGGTACGCTATATTATCTATACAAACATGCTGATGATATTACCCCGATACATATCAGTTGGGTGTGGCTTTTGGCTATACCAGCCGCATTAATTATTATCGGCTACCTCTTTAAGCGGTTTATCATTATCGCTATAATTCTGTTCCTTATATTTCTCTATTTTAATCACTCCAATGGTTTAAGTATGCCAACCTTTTTTGAAAGTGTGTTGAACGGATTGAAGAACCTTTTTTAAATGCTTCGATTTTATACCTCTTATTAACGTTGACCGTATTAGCAATGCCGTTGCATTCTCCTTTTAAGGGAGAAACTATTGTCGGTGCAATTTGCAAAAACGCTTATAAGGGCTAAAAATCAAGATCATTGACCTTGATTTTTTTATTCAGTAAAACCAGTTATTTAGAAAGGCAAACCAATACCAAAGTTTAACTGCATAAAGTTATACGATTCGCCGTTAATGGTGCGGTAGTTGTTTTTAAAATTACCTGCTTTAAATAGCTCATTAAAGTGATTGATCAGCACCCATTGGTCGCTGCCGCTAAACTGGGGGTCTTTAAATTTAAAGGCGGCATCAAAACGCAGGATAAAGAAGGTTAGATCGAGTCTGAAGCCCGTACCAATACCCATTGCGGTTGATTGAAACAGGTTGTCTAACTTAAACTGCCCGCCCGGATTTTCGCTTGCACCTGCAACACCAGGCAAACGCCAAACGTTACCAAAATCTATAAACGTAGCACCTTTAAGCTTCGAACCAAAAAAGTTGTTGCTCACGTTATAGCGGTATTCCATATTGCCGATAATCTTAATCTCCCCAAACTGATCGAGGTATTTTAAATTGTTCCGGCTAGCGGTATCTGTACCATAATAAGCGCCCCTGTTAAAATTACCAGGCCCCAAAGTACGTGGTAACCAAGCACGGATGTCGTTGGCCCCTCCGGCATAAAAGTTTTTCTCAAATACTAATTGGTTACTGTTACCATACGGTATACCAATACCGGGGTTTAGCCTGAAAACTATCTGCCGTTCACCTCCAAGGTGGCGGTATATCCTTATGTCGGCCTCTAATTTAGTGTATTGCGAAAACGCATAACCAAAAATTTCACGCTGCCCCAAATCATCTTTAGGGGTATTAAGCAATTTGGTTAGCAGTGCCAATGTGTTACCACCAACATCAATAAAACCACGGAAGTAAATAAAATTATCGAGCGTGTTAAGCTTGTTAGCATTTTGCTGATAGGTGTATTGGCTACCAATAGTAAAAACCGTACGCCCAATCAGGTAAATATAGGAGTATCTGCCATTAGCTCTCAATAAAGTATCAGCAGAGGGTACAATTGAGCCTCTCGAAAACTCAATATTGATTGGTGTTAAGCTATGCAATTTGCGGCTGGTTTCGGCCCAATCATAGGTGAGCGAGTTAACAAAGCTCTCACGGGTAACCAAATCTTTCTGATAAAACAATTGATAACTGCTGGAAAAAGTGGTATGCGGCACACCATATTTACCTAAAATAGGCAAATTAAAAGGCGATATAATACGGGGATAAGTTAAACTGGCCCCTACCTTAAAATCCTGGTTTTCGATGCCATTAGAGTTAACCGAGTTACGGCCATTATCAAATAATATACTCCAGTTCACCTTAACCTGTAAGGCTGCAGTTGTTTTAAAGGCATTACGGTCTGTAAAAGTGTTACCCAGGTTATAGCCATAACGGCCGCCGCTAAACAGAAACTCGGCCTCCACCCTGTCAGACATTTGCTTGAGTGGGATAATATCAATTTTGGTATCCAGCCGCCGGTTTACACTGTCGGGTAGTTTGGTATACGTAGGGTTGGGTACATTCTTAAATACATTGAGCTCCGAAAGCCGCGATGTGGTAAGCGTTTGCTGATCAATATTGTACAGCTCTCCCTTTTTCTGAAAAATATAAGTGGTAACCGTTTTAGGATTAAACCGTTTAGAGAAATCAACAAAGCGGAACTGCGAATCGAGCTGCAATGTATCGGCGTGGCCTGGTGTACGGCCGTTGCTATTCGCAATCGTAATTAGCGTATTATTAATCTTATACGTCGGGTGCTCCTTTTTACCAGCCGGGTTGCCGATCAAAACTTTCAGATCAATCACACTGCTGTTAAAAGTCGAATCGTATTCGAAAGTGATATACTGGCGAAAGAAATCGAAGTATCCGTTACGTTTCATCACCAGGTAAAACTCATCCCGGTCGTAGGCCAAACTATCAGTATCAAAGCGCCCGCCAGGCTGTATATGCGAAAAACGGATGCGGTTGGCCCGGTATAAAGCCCTCACTTTAGGGTCAACTATACTATCCTGAAACTTGCGTATTTTAAACAACGGGCCTTCTTTTGCCGTAAAATACAAAGAGGCCCGCTTTTTCTTAACGGTGATTGAATCTGTTACCTGAGCCCTCAGATAGCCTTTATTGTGTAAAAACTTTTCTATTTGCAGCCGTGAAAATTCAACGAGGTTACTATCTAAAATCGAGGGTGGTTCACCAATATTTTTCTTACCGTTCTTACTAAACGTAAGGTATAGCTGCAGGTTAAATTTATTATTAGGCTGCACGCCCTTATCAATATAAATTAAAGAAGCTTCAGAAAATTCTTTATCAACACCCTTTACCTCTACATTGCGTACAAGCGCCTGATTATCTTTAAGTTTACGGGTAAGGCTACATCCCGAAAGCAAAAACAAAAGGAAAATAGTTAATATTGTAAGGCGGTAATTGGCCGGCTTTATATATGCTTTCAAAATCTCAAATCAGTTTAATAACATCCTTACAACATAAAAAATTCCGCCATCAACATAACCTGTTTATTGTTGAAGGGCATAAATCTGTATCAGAGTTTGCACAATCAAGCTACCAGTTGGAGGCGATATACCATACACCCGAATTTGCCGTAAAATTGCTGAAATTATCCAATAAAATAAACTTTCAGGAAATTTCTGCTGCCGATATGGCCCGCATCACTTGCTTAAAAACACCAACTGATGTGCTGGCGTTGGTTAAGATACCTGTTTCCCCGGTATTAGATTACAGCTTACTGAAAGAAAAGTTTTCATTAGCTTTAGATGGTGTGCAAGATCCGGGCAATATGGGTACCATCATCCGCACGGCCGACTGGTTTGGCATCGAACATTTAATCTGTTCTGACGATACAGTAGACGCTTATAACCCCAAAGTGGTGCAGGCTACAATGGGCTCATTGGCAAGGGTTAAGGTACATTATACCGATCTGCTGGAAACCCTGCCCCAATCGAAATTAAATATTTTTGGTGCTTTACTTAACGGAACCAACATTTATAATACTACCTTTGCCGCCGAAGGCATACTGATAATGGGTAACGAAGGCAACGGAATAAGGCCCCAGGTACAAGAAGTTATCAACACTGCGGTAACTATTCCGCAGGCCGGAAAGGCTGAGTCATTGAACGTTGCGATGGCTACAGCGATCTTCTGCTCGGAGATTAAACGAAATACATTGAAATAAAAATTGGCAAGCAAAAATAAATTACTATTTTTGCAATCCCGAAAAATGGTCGGATGGCCGAGTGGCTAGGCAGAGGTCTGCAAAACCTTTTACAGCGGTTCGAATCCGCTTCCGACCTCACAAAGGAAAATTTAAAAAATTAAGACGATGAGTGTTACACGTTTAAAAAGAAAAGACAGAAGAAATAAAACTGTATCTCGTTTAGAGGTTCAATTTCTTAAATTAGCTACTAACTTAGAATTAGGAAGCCGTTCTAAAGAGAAAAAAAACAGCCAAATTGCTAAAAACAATGCTGTTTTAGCTAAACTTGTTGCTGGTAAATAATTTACCGCTAAAAAGTATTTAAAATCCTGCTGGCTTACCAGCAGGATTTTTTTATGCCCTATAAATAAGAAAAGCGACCCATGGTCGCTTTTCTTATTTATAATTCTAATCTCTTATTAGCTGCTTAAAAGCGCTTTATTAATACGCCCTATCAAAGCCGGGCCTTCGTAAATAAAGCCGGTATAAAGTTGTATGAGCGATGCGCCTGCATTCAGTTTATCAATGGCATCTTGCGCTGAATGAATCCCTCCCGCTCCGATGATCGGGAATGCATGATTCGATTTTTCGGACAGGTAACGGATCACCTCTGTTGAGCGGTGCGTTAACGGCCTGCCGCTTAAACCGCCGGCTTCTTTAACCACTTTTTCTGGAGAGACCAGCCCTTCCCTGCTGATAGTAGTATTAGTGGCAATTAGTCCGTCTATTTTGGTTTCGGCTACAATCTCGATAATATCATCTAATTGTTCGTTAGTGAGATCTGGTGCTATTTTTAAGAGAATAGGTTTGCGGATGCCGTTGATAAACTGA
>CAHJXH010000238.1 GCA_903644075.1 Sphingobacteriaceae bacterium
ATCAACCTAATCAACCTAATCAACCTAATCAACCTAATCAACCTAATCAACCTAATCAACCTAATCAACCTAATCAACCTAATCAATCTAAAAAATGAAGTCCATCTGCGTATTCTGTGGTGCCAATTTTAACGGCGATCCTGTTTTAGCTACAGCTGTTGATCAACTGGCTGAAATAATGGTGAGCCGTGACATTAGCCTCGTTTTTGGTGGCGGCAGGGTAGGTGTAATGGGTTTGCTGGCTAACGCGGTTATTGATCGTGGCGGAAAAGCCATTGGTGTGATCCCCGAATTTTTGATGAACAAAGAGGTGGGCCACACCGGTTTAACCGAACTGCACATTGTAGAAAACATGCATCAGCGCAAGCAAATGATGAATGATTTGTGCGATGGTATTATAACGCTGCCTGGTGGTTTCGGTACTTTAGAAGAGTTTTTTGAAGTATTAACCTGGCTGCAGTTAGGCTTGCACAAAAAGCCGATCGGTATTTTAAACGTAAGCGGTTTCTACGATTTTCTGCTGAAACAAATGGATGTAATGGTGGAGCAAAACTTTCTGAAACCGGTTAACCGCGAACTGGTAATTACCTCAACCGACGCTATTGAACTGGTTAATTTAATGGATAATTTCAAAGCCGAACCAGATGAGGTTTGGTTTAAGGATAGGAATTTGATATAGTTATTATCCAGGAGTTTTGTCATCCAGAGCGATAGCGAAGGATCTTCTTCACCATACTTGTATCAGCGCAGAAGATATTTCGCTATCGCTCAATATGACAAAAAGTGAATTAAGAAAAGACCATTGACTATCGCTGCACACGCAACGGTTCCAGATCTTTTTCCTCGTCAAAATTAAATATTGGCTCTACAATAAATGTGAAATTTTGCAACTCGCCAGATTCGATAGCAAATAATTTTTCGAGTATAACAACTTTTTCGTGCGGAATATCCTGCTTATCTTCAAGCTTTATTTTGCGATAATTATTGAAGGTTTTTGGGCTTATACTGAGCAGTTGGGGCACAATAAGTATCGCTTTACGATAGTCCTTAACAGTTAGTTTGTTAAGCAATTCATCAATTCGATACTTAAAAACTGGTTCATTCATCGTTTTTTCAGTAAAAATTTTCTATGTTTAAGCAAAGTTTTACACAACTAAGCAAAAGTAAAGTTAAGTATTACCAATATAAACCATAACTTTTTTATAATTTCCTGAAATACATGTCTGATAATCAACATGATATTTTTTTTGCACGAATAGAACAAAATATTCGTCAGCATGCTAAGCATCAAAGAATAACATTATCTGAGCTTGCAGCGGGAATTGATATGACCGAAGCTGGCTTCTACAAAATGCTTTCGACAGAAAGTATCAAAGTAAAAACGCTCCGCAAGATTGCAGAATTTCTAAAAATTCCCATTCATGCATTTTTTGAAGAATTTATTTCACCACGTAGCGGTAAATCACTAACCTGGAAATCGGATCAAATAGGCACAACAGAATCTAACGCCGAATACGCTGCTGAACGCGATGGACTAAAAAGGCAAATTGAATTACTGGAAAGCCAGATTGCCGATAAAAATAAGATCATTGAATTGTTAAGCAGGTAGAGTACCTACGCAAAAGCCATCTTTAATTTTCTGAATACTATGAAAGATTTAAGCAGTTCAATTGCGTTAAATCTTTTACACAGATAAATTACAGTTACGATGAGCATTGACGGGATGATTTGCTTGTTTAAACGAAATATATTTAACTTTTGTTTTAAATTTAAATAATAAGCACGTCATCGAGGAACGAAGCAATCGCGAACTCTACAGCGTAAAGACGTATGGTTTAAACTACGTTGGCGACAAGATTATTAATGATGGTTTTATTTTTTATAGGTATTAATGAGCTCCCTCGGGTCGGTTGTCCACGCTATTTGCTCGAAATGACATATTGTAAAATTCCCCTTATATTGTAATCATGAAAAACATCCTTTACCTGTTATTCTTCATTACAATAACCACAGCATCAGCCCAAGATACTGCTGCTATACATAGACACTTTGTACTGGCAGATACCCATAACGATGCCTTATCCAACCAGATAATCACCGGTGCTAACTTGGCTAAAAGGCAGGCCGAAGGTAATTTCGATCTGGTTCGGGCTAAAGAAGGCGGGTTAGATGTGCAGGTATTTTCTATCTGGTGCGGGCCGCAGTATGGGCATGGTTCGGCGTATGCTTTTGCTAACAGGGAGATAGATTCATTGTATGCGCTGATCTATCGCAATCCCGATAAAATCCAGATGGTTTACACCGCGCACGATCTGGCAGCTGCCGTTATGCGCAAGAAAATGGCGGCACTGGTAGGGGTAGAGGGTGGCCACATGATTGAAGACAGGTTAGATTACATCGATAGCCTGGCCAAACGCGGCATGCGCTACTTGACCCTCACCTGGAATAATAGTACCCCATGGGCTACATCGGCCAAAGAAGAACGTTTTAAAGCTGATTCACTGCCACACTTAGGCCTTACGGATTTTGGTAAACAGGTAGTTCGTCGATTAAATAGTTTAGGTGTAATGGTTGATGTATCGCACGTTGGCGAGCACACATTTTATGATGTACTGGCTACCACAACCAAGCCGGTTATTGCGTCGCACAGTTGTGCTTATGCACTTTGTCCGCATCAGCGTAATTTAAAAGATGATCAACTGAAAGCCCTTGCCAAAAACAATGGTGTTGTGTTTGTAAACTTTTACAGCGGCTTTTTAGATAGCACCTTCTATAGTAAAGAGAACCCTTTCCTCGCAGCGCACAAAACAGAATTAGATTCGTTGAGCAAGGTTTATCATAGCGACGATCTGGGTATTTTTAAACTGTTTGCTATCCATAAAACAGAAACGGATCAATTTCGCCCGCCGTTAAGCCTGCTTATTAAACACATCGATTACATGGTTAAACTTATCGGTGCTGAGCATGTAGGCATCGGTTCTGATTTCGACGGTGCCGAATCATATCCGCTTGGTATGGACAGCGTAGCCGATTATCCCAAAATCACCGCGGAGCTAATAAAGCTGCACTACAGCAATAAAGACATTCAGAATATAATGGGCGGCAACTTTATCAGGGTGCTGAGAGCAAATGTGGGGAAGTGAGTTGTCTATGTTTTCAGTTGCCGGTTATCAGTTGTCAGTTGTCGGGGTAAAACTGGAAACTTTGCATACAACTAACAATCGATAGGGTCAAAAACCCTACCTGTGTCAAATGAATTGGACATGCTTTTGCCGACAACTGACAACCGATAACTCAATTACAACCGAATTTACTACAATATACTGACCGGTTTATTTTGGGCGCTTAGCCAATAAATCGTAAATTTGAATTCTATTTCAAGGAATAAAATGTCTCAAGATACTGAACACGTAAAATGCCTGATCATCGGATCGGGCCCCGCTGGATATACTGCTGCTATTTATGCTGCCCGTGCCGATTTAAAACCGGTTTTATATACCGGGATGATTGCCGGCGGCCAGCTTACACAAACCACTGATGTCGAAAACTTTCCGGGTTACCCGCAAGGCATCATGGGCCCCGAGATGATGGAAGACTTTCGCAAACAAGCAGAACGTTTTGGCACCGAGATCCGTTTCGGTTATGTAAGTTCTGTTGATTTTTCTACCTTCCCACGCAAAGTTGTGGTTGACGAAACTGTTACCATACTGGCTGATACTGTAATTATTTCTACCGGTGCTTCGGCCAAATGGCTGGGCCTAGAGTCAGAACAAAAATATAATGGCTTTGGCGTTTCTGCCTGTGCCGTGTGCGATGGTTTCTTCTTCAAAGGTCAGGACGTTGCCCTGGTAGGTGCCGGTGATACCGCTGCCGAAGAAGCTACTTACCTGGCTAAACTTTGCCGCAAGGTATACATGCTGGTTCGCCGCGATGAGTTCCGTGCTTCAAAAACAATGGTGAGCCGTGTGTTGGCTACCCCAAACATCGAGGTAATTTACAATACCGAAACTAAGGAGATTGTAGGTAATGATCAGGGTGTAACTGGTGTACGGGTGTTAAATAACCAAACCAACGAAGAAAAAGTAATTGATGTAAGCGGTTTCTTCGTGGCCATAGGCCACCACCCTAATACCGATATTTTTAAAGGCATTATCGATATGGACGAAACAGGCTATATCCAAACTAAACCAGGCACCACCCAGACCAACGTAGAAGGTGTTTTTTGCTGCGGCGATGCGCAAGACAGCATTTACCGCCAGGCTGTAACCGCTGCAGGTACAGGCTGTATGGCCGCCCTGGAAGCCGAAAGATATTTGGCCGATAAAGAATACGCTGTTGAAGCCGAAGCGCACGCTAAAGCTTAAGTAGGTATTTTAATGATATATAGAAAGCCATTTGCCGTAGGGTGAATGGCTTTTTTTGTTGTCATTCAGAACGCAGTGAAGAATCTTCTTCGACTTGTATTATCGCTATACATAGCGAAGAAGATTCTTCGCTATGGCTCTGAATGACAAAGGGTTTATAAGTGAAACTGCTCTTACAAACCCCTCGTAACCGTCCTAAATGTGGCTTCTCGATTTTCGGGCAGCACAACATTGGCCACAGCATTGACTTTAATAGAAAATAGAGCAGCCACGAGCTTTCTTTTGGTTCATTTTCTTTGGCGACCAAAGCAAAGAACATCCACTAACGATTCATAGTCACATTGCCATTCCTAATGAAAAGCGGATTTCTGCATTGTTTAAGGTACTGCTAATAGGTCTGAGATTGCTTCGCTATCGCTCGCAATGACGAGTTATAGGAATGGGTAGAGCTTTATATCACTTTCTCAATCACCCACCGATGCCCTAACAAATCCGTAAACTCACCCTGCCTGTATTCATAATCATAGTCAGTGGCCGGGCTACATCTGTTGCTCCAAATTCAACGGTACGGGCAATCAGGGCATCAACATGGTTAACATTAAATGAATATTTACGGTTGTATTGCCAAAATCCCAGGGACTCTTAATATGTGAGCCTTCTTCATGAAAGCGAAACAGGCTGCCATTAATGGATTGTTCCGAAACGTGGATACTGCCATCATCATTATTAAATCGACGTACTTCAACAGCACCGAATACATTTTTATAAAAATCTAACTCCTGCGTGCCGGTTTTAATACCCAGCATGGGTATAAAGGTTGGCTTTTCCATGGCTTATCTATTTGGTTTAATAAATATAGTGAACATCATTTGTTTAACATATTGATAAATAATATGGTTCCTCACGTATTTTTTACACACTTACTTATGGGTAAGTCAAAAAATCTGTTAATTTCACGGCTCAAGAATAACGCTCTCATAATTCTCTGATGATTAAAACTAATTTGATTAAACTTTTTGCGCTCTCATTCATAGTATTTCTTTCATTCTCCCCTAAAAATACATTTGCTCAAACCGCCGACAAGTATGCCGGGATTATTCCAGCTCCGGTAACGCTTACCAAGGCGCCGGGTAGTTTTGTGCTGGGCCAGCAAACCAAACTGCTGGCCGATTCGGTAACTAATAAAGCGGTTGTATTTTTTGCAAAATACCTGAAAAGCAAATGGATGCTAAGTAATCAACTGGTAGCAAATTCGGGAAATAATCCATCAGCAAACACTATTATACTTACCAGTGCAGGTACCGAAAATTTACCTGCAGAAGGTTACCGCTTAACCATCACACCACAACAAATTACATTGGCTGGTAAAGGCGCAGGTTTATTCTATGGCGTGCAAACCTTGATTCAACTATTACCTTTAGAACATGCCGGCACCGCCGACTTACCTTGCTTAGCTATCGAAGATTATCCACGTTTCGGTTACCGTGGCCTGCATTTGGATGTATGTCGTCATTTCTTCTCGGTAGAAATGATTAAGCAATACATCGACCTGATGGCTGCTTATAAACTCAATACCTTTCACTGGCATTTAACTGATGACCAGGGCTGGCGGATCGAGATCAAGAAGTACCCTAAACTAACTACGGTTGGCAGCCAACGTGCACAAACGGTTATCGGTAACTATCATGACCGTACGCCTCAGCAATATGATAACACACCTTATGGCGGTTTCTATACGCAGGATCAAATCCGTGATGTGGTTAAATATGCAGCAGAGCGTTACATTAATGTAGTGCCCGAAATTGAAATGCCGGGCCACTCTACAGCTGCTCTGGCTGCTTATCCCGAGTTTGGCTGCGAGCCCGATAAACAATACCAGGTGGCGCAAACGTGGGGTGTTTTCCACGATATTTATTGCCCTACTGATAAAACCTTTGCCTTTCTGGAAGATGTACTGACGGAGGTGATGGAGCTGTTTCCATCAAAATACATCCACATTGGGGGCGACGAGACACCTAAAGATGCCTGGCAGCGTTCGGCTTTTTGCCAAGCCCTGATCAAGCGTCTGAAACTTAAAAACGAGCATGGTTTGCAAAGCTATTTCATTCAGCGTATCGAGAAATTTGTGAACTCCAAAGGCCGCAGCATTATTGGCTGGGACGAGATCCTGGAAGGCGGCCTTGCACCCAATGCTACCGTAATGAGCTGGAGGGGCGAAGCGGGTGGTATAGAAGCCGCTAAACAAAACCACAATGTAGTTATGACCCCAGGCAGCGGTGGTTTATACCTCGATATGGCCCAGGGGAAATCAGATCTCGAACCTTTCGGCATTGGCAACTATGCGCCGCTAAACAAAACTTATAGCTACAACCCAACACCAGCCGCATTAACTCCGGCTCAACAGAAATATATAATAGGAGTACAAGCCAACATCTGGACAGAGTATATCCCAACCGATGCCAAGCTCGAGTACATGTTATCGCCGCGGTTAATGGCTTTATCAGAAGTAGCATGGTCGCCTTTGGCTAATAAGGATTTTAACGATTTTAAAGAGAACCGCCTGC
>CAHJXH010000239.1 GCA_903644075.1 Sphingobacteriaceae bacterium
CTGATAAAGGTTTCGCTGCGCTTCGCATTGTCCCAACCGTTTATTATGGCGAATATTTAAATGCTGATAAACGCAGGGATGCCAGTGCAACGGTAACCGGTAGCAACGGCGACGGCAATGAAAAGATGCTGACTTTTGTGCCCGGCAGTAAAAGTGCCGGTGGTATATCAACCAATAAATGGGACGAGAACCGCATGAGCCCGCCGTATGTTGCAGCCCAACGAAATTCTGGTATGAACTGGCATATACTGAGGATGGCAGATGTTATATTGATGCTGGCCGAGGTTAAAGCCGAATTGGGTGAAGCTGACGCTGTAACATTGCTTAACCAGATTAGGGAAAGGGCTTTTGGCAGCTCTAAATATGACCTGAATTTGGGTGGCCAGCCATTAAAAGATGCCATATACGAAGAGCGTAAACTCGAACTGCTTGGCGAAGGCCAGCGCCGTTGGGATATGATCCGCTCGGGTACTTTCTCTGAAAGGGCTGTAGCTGTTCAGCAGGATATGGCAACCTTGGTTAGCGATCTTAAAACCAATGGGTTTCATCATTTTGCTAATGGTAATGATCTATCCAGCTATATCTATACAAAGAAAGTTGCATTAACCAATCCGCTAACTTACGATTGTGCCCCAACAGATACCACCGCTAACCCGGCTGCTTACCCGGCATGGAGAGGCCAATACAACTACAGTAGCCTGGCAGCAGTAAGCAGTAAGGTGGTTGGTACCACTCATAATATAGCGATACAGGGCTTGTTTAAATATATTAATCCAACCAGCGCACAAGCCACTGCACTTTTGGCTGCCGGCTATGTGAAAACTAACTGGGGGATTGATCTGGTTAATGGTTATGCCGTTTATCAAAGAAACATTCTTTCGGGCATAACTTCAGCAGGAGATCCGCCAAGATATTATTATGCGTTGCCTTCCTTAATTATCAGTAAATCGAACGGAAAAATTAAAAACGGTTATGGCTTACCGCAGCAATAATAAAATATCCTTAAGTATTAACTAAATTCAATCCGGCCAGAATAAATCTGGCCGGGTTTATTATCCAATCATGAGAAAATACCTGTTGCTATTATTGGTGTTTTGCACCTTTAAAGCCTCTGCACAATCTAAAGAATGGCTTACAAGCGAACCTGATACTTCTTTTAATACGAATAAGGATTACCGCCAGAACCTGAAAAAATATCCGTTCATTAAGATTGTTCCGGATAGCTCTATCGCGTCTGTTAAAGAATCCCGAAATTTGGTTTATTGCCAAATCGCAGGTCGTCAGTTGCATATTGATGCGTTTACGCCATCAGCCCAAAAGAAAAAACCTGTACCGGCAATCATTATTGTACATGGCGGCGGTTGGCGTTCGGGCAATCGTGCTCAGCATATTCCATTGGCGCAGCATTTGGCCGCATTGGGTTATGCCAGTTTTACGGTAGAATATCGCCTGTCGACCGAGGCTTTGTACCCGGCAGCTGTTAATGATATTAAATCGGCCATACAATGGATGCATGCCAACAGCCGTAAATTTAATATCGATACTAATAAAATAACTATACTGGGCTTTTCGGCAGGCGGCCAGCTTGCTGCCTTGGTTGGCATAACTTCGGGCACTAACAAATTTGATGCGCTTGATTGTAACAAAACACATTCCAGCTCGGTGCAGGCCGTTATTGATATTGATGGTACGCTAAGCTTTGTTAGTCCGGATGCCTGGGAGACCCAAAATGTGCAAACAGTAAATGCCTCGGCCAAATGGCTTGGTCATAAGCGGACCGAACATATAGATGTTTGGACTGAAGCAAGCCCGCTAACCTATGCCGAGAACAACAAATTACCTTTTCTATTCCTGAACAGCGCAGTTGAACGCATGCACGCAGGGCGCGACACGTTTACAACCCTGATGGATAAAAAAGGTGTTTACACACAGGTTATCAACTTTAAAGATACGCCGCATGCCTTTTGCCTTTACCGACCATGGTTTGATCCCCTGGTTAAAGATATTGATGTTTTTTTGCGCCAATTATTTAAGTAAGCGTCGCAACTATGAAGCCTGTGCATTCAATGAAAAAATATATAGTTTTTGGCCTTGTGAATATCTTGTGCCTCGCATGTTTATCGGCTTCGGCACAAGAGTTTATACAGTTGTGGCCTAAAGGCAAGATCCCTAATTCCAAACATCTTAAGTTAAAGGATAGTATCGCTAACGAACGTATTTACCGGGTGATGAACCCTGGTATGTATAGCTTTTTTCCGGGGACGCAGGAGAACAAAGGAGCTGCAGTTGTAATATGTCCCGGTGGAGGTTATGAGCGCCTGGCGTATATTATCAGCGGCTTTCAGTTGGCTAAATGGTTTAATACGATGGGCATCACGGCGTTTGTGCTCAATTACAGGTTGCCCAATTCTCCCGACTTGATCCAACGCGAAATCGGCCCCTTAATGGATGCTCAACGGGCCATCAGGTATATCCGTGCTAATGCTGCAAAATGGGGAATAAAACCGGATAAGGTTGGTATTATGGGCTCATCATCGGGCGGGCATCTGGCCGCAACAGCAGGGACAATGACTGAAGACGTTTCGGCGGTTAAGGATAGCCTGGACACGTTTTCTTACAAGCCCGATTTTATGATCCTGGTATCACCTGTGATTGACCTGAGCACCAACTACGCCCACGCAGGCAGCGTTAAAAATTTACTCGGACCAACACCTTCCGACGAATTGAAGCAGAAGTTTTCCGCACAGCTAAATGTTACTCCAGCCACGCCGCCATGTTTTATTGCCGATGCCATCAATGATAAAACAGTAAACCCAATGAACAGCCTGCTGTTTTACCAGGCTTTGCTGCAAAATAAAGTGCCGGTTAGTTTTCATGCATTCCCGCAGGGGGCACATGCCATTGCTCTAAGAAACAACCCGGGCTCGACTGAATTATGGACGAAGCTTTGCGAAATGTGGCTGATAGAAAGCAATATTATCTCCGAAAAATTACCTGCTAAATAAGCAATAATAACGAGTTGTGTAATACAGCTAACACATTATCCTAATGAAAATACACTACCACTATCATCTTATTTTATTTACCGTGATGCTGCTTTTCTGTTGCACGGCAAAAGCCCAAACAGCGCGTACAGAAATAAATTTAGCTAATAATAACTGGTCCATCTGGTTGGATACAGCCGCCAAATGGCAAGATGACAAATTGTATACACCGCCGGTAAATATAAAAACAGTGCCTGTAAACCTGCCGACAGGTGGTTGGGGGGCATTGAATAAATCCACCATTAAAAACGCGCAGTTACCCGCCACGGTCGAGGAATATTTTTGGGGTGCGAATGGTAATAAATTCGGCTCTGCAGGTAATTATGTAGGGGTATCGTGGTTTAGCACTAAAATGCTGGTACCTGCCACACTTGGTGGAAAACATATGGTTTTGCATTTTGAAAGTGTACGCCTGCGCGCCGAAGTTTTTGTGAACAAAAAGCTGGCTGCTTATGACCTGGTGAACAGCACGCCCTTTGATGTAGATGTTAGTGCTTACTTAATCCCCGGTAAAGTGAATGATATAGCTGTGCGGATAACCGACCCCAACGGCAATTTCGATTGGCGCGACAGCCAAAACTTTATGTGGGGCGATTACCGCATACAGCCAAGCCATGGCTTTGGTGGTATTACCGGCAAGGTAACACTGGTTGCTACAGATAAAACCTACATCAGCGATGTGTTTGTTAAAAATAAGCCGAAGGTTAAACAGGTTGATGTGCAGGTTACACGTACAAATCTTTCGGCTAATACTACCGGCAGCTATCTTTTTACTGTTAAGGAAAGTAAAACGGGTAAGGTAGTTTTTACCCGGCAATTCCCGGTTAGTTTAGCAACAGGGGAGAGCCGGCAAACATTTACTATTGATGTGCCTTCAGCAAGTTTATGGGATGTAGATCAGCCCAATTTATATAACCTTACGGTAAACTGGAAGGGTAGAAATGGATCTGTCGATAATTACACTAAACGTTTCGGTTTCCGTTGGTTCGAGATCAGGCATGTGGATGGCGATGAGCAATTTTACCTCAACGGTAAACGCATAGTTTTGCGGACTTCCATCTCCTGGGGTTTCTGGCCTGTAAACGGTATAGCACCTACCGATGCACTGGCCTACAAGCAGGTAGCCGATGCTAAACGGCTGGGCTTAAATATGCTGAACTTTCACCGCACAATTGGGCAAACCAATGTGCTGGATGCAGCCGACGAACTTGGCCTGTTGTATTTTGAAGAACCCGGCGGTAACCAGTATCCCGAGAACCTGTACCGGCCTAAAAATGACCTCGAAAAGAAGCAAACGGAATTTTACCTGGCAGAGCGTAACGAAAAACTATTCAGGATGATTACCCGCGACCGGAGCCATCCCTCGCTGGTTATTTATAACATGCACAATGAGCGTGGAGCCCAACCAACATCTATTGATAAAAAAGAAATGCAGGCTGGGCACCAACTGGATAATAGCCGCATTATGACCTATAACTCCTGCAATGGCCCTATAAAAGTAGATGAACCGGACCCTAAATATAAACTGCACTTACTGCCCTATGATACTACTTTTTATGATTACGGCTGGTTCGATCAGCATCACGCCGGTGGGCCGGGCACTTACCACGACGGTTTGTACGTTGATCCTACCAATTACGCCAAATACACCGATCATAAAAACGAGATCATTTATTATGGAGAAGAAGGCGCTATTGGTACACCGCCAAGGTTACAGTTGATCAGGGATGAGATCCTTAAAACCGGAAAGGATATTGGTTGGGAGACTGATACTTATTTGAAATGGTTTGATGCTTATGATAATTTTATTAAAAAGAATGGCTTTCTGAAAGCATTCCCCAATGTGGATAGCCTGACAAGGAAAATGGGTAATGTAGCCTACTATTACCAAGGCCGTGTGATAGAAAATGTGCGGATGAATAATATTGTTGACGGCTATGCGATTAATGGCTGGGAAAGTATGAAGCAGGAAAACCACTCGGGCATCGTAGACGATTACCGCAACCTGAAAGGCGACCCTGACCTGATTGCCAGATACAACAAGCCGCTGTACCTTGCTGTAAAGCTTAACCACAAGGTTTTGCCGGTTGGGGACAAGGCAATTGCCGACCTGTACATCGTAAACGAAAAAGATATTAAAGGTGATGCCGAAATTGAACTAACCGTGAAAGACGATAAAGGCACAATTACTTTCACAAAAAAGCAACAGGTAAAAGTTAGCGGAGGCAATGTTTACGGCCAATTACTGATACAGGGACTTGAGTTCTCAGTAAGTAAGTCCGGCTATACTACTGTAAATGCTACATTAAAACAGCACGGCGCATTAGTATGCACTGGAGAAGACAAAATATTTGCTGTAAAGTTGGATACTAAAGGCATCAATAAAGATCTGGTGGTTGCAGATACAAGCGGTGTTGTACAAGCTTACTTAAGATCAGTTGGAATTAATGATTTCAAAACGTACAAGTCTGGCACGCCCCAGGGACATTTGCTGGTGGTTAACGCTTTTGACCCGCAGCAGACTGGCAATCCACTAATAACCGATGTGCTAGAATGGGTAAATAATGGCAATACGTTGGTAGTTGTTGGCAACTTCGAAAAGTGGGCACCTTACTTTGCTAAAAAAGAGGTTATTGAATTTAGGGGCTTACAGCAAATGGGTACTACTTGGTACGGTGGCAACTATTTTGTTAAGGATAGCCCACTATTTACCGGCCTTCCGCAAAGCTGTGTGTTTAACTGGGAATACCAATGCCTGGCACTTTATAATAAACAACGATGGGGCATGCGCACGCAAACAGGCAATATTATTGTAGGCTGCGTTGCCGACCATAAGCAGGAGGTTTATTCGGCATTAAGTGTAATACCTCATGGGCGGGGCAAAATTATTTTAAATGCACTTGATATTATATCGTGCATAAAAAATGGTAAAGCGGCGAAGCTCGCCGAGGGTGATGGTGAAAATGCATCAATCAACACCTTAAACACAACGGTTGGTAACCCGGCAAATATTGTAGGGCAACAGCTGTTGTTAAATTTATTGAAGAATTAGAATACCGGTTTGATACTCTGACTATTAATTAAAAAATCATCATGATATTATTTAAACATCTAAAGAAAATAGGAGTGAGCATTTTTTTATGCGCTGCTTTCGTACACGTAAGCGCACAGGATTTGCAGGCCGATAATATGTTGCTTTTCCAACGCGCCTCTGGCGGCTGGTCTAAGCAATATCATGGAAAGGCATTTAGCTATGATGTTCAATTTCCTGATTCTTTAAGAGCAGATATTGCGGTAGAGGCCAGCCATGATGATGCCAATATTGACAATGAATCTACCAAGAAAGAAATAAGGTACCTGGCAAAGATTTATAAAACGGTGCCTAACCCCCAATATCTCGATGCTATTGAAAGAGGCATTCGGTTCTTGCTAAAGGCACAGTATGATAATGGGGGCTTCCCGCAATACTATCCCGAAAAGTTATTATACAGGGCACAGATTACCTATAATGATAATGCCATGATCAATGCGCTTAACATTTTGCAGGATGTGGCACTGAAGCAGAACAATTTAGAGGTTGTAAACCCGGCCTTGGTTGAACCTTGTGCAAAGGCAGTACAAAAAGGCATTCAATGTATTTTAAATACCCAGATAAAAGTAAACGGTAAATTAACGGCCTGGTGCCAGCAATACGATCAAAATACATTACAACCGGCAAAGGCCCGGGCGTATGAACTGCCATCCATCAGCGGGTCTGAAAGTGTGGGGATTACCGAGTTCCTGATGTCTCAGCCTAAGCCTTCGAAAGAAATAAAGGCAGCAGTTACGGCTGCTGTCGAATGGTTTAACAAAGTAAAGATCAC
>CAHJXH010000240.1 GCA_903644075.1 Sphingobacteriaceae bacterium
AATGATTTTTTAAAAAACCCGCGATTAGATAGTACGATTATCAAAGGTTCTTTCATGCTCGACTTTCGCGGCCAGCCAACTGCTGTTATAGGGGCCGCTATACAAGGGAGCTTAGGTGTAAATGTAAGCGATATATTAAGTCCTATACAGGTGTATTCTCCGAGCCGTAAAGCTTCGGTAAACAGCATCAATCCGGCCGATGAATTTACTGTACGATACGTTTATCCGGCAGGGATATTCTCAGTTCAGCAGGATTTTGACGACATGGTGATTGTGCCGCTTAGCTTTATGCGTAACCTGCTCGATCAGCCAACCCAGGTATCAGCAGTTGAACTCAATTTTAAAGCCGGTACAGATATTAATGCGATAGAAAAAGACGTTAAAGACAGGATTGGCACAGATAAATACACCATTAAAAACCGCTACGAGCAAAATACGTTATTGTATAAGCTATTACATTCAGAAAAATGGGCGGTATTTTTAATACTAAGTTTTGTGCTGGTTATTGCTATCTTTAATATAATAGGCTCATTAACCATGCTGGTTATTGATAAGAAAAAGGATATTGCCATACTAAACAGCCTGGGCGCAAAGCCTCTTTTAATACAAGGAATATTTTTTTACGAAGGGATGATGATTTCCCTTGTGGGCTGTATAGGCGGAATGCTGGCCGGATTAATTTTTGGCTTATTGCAGCAAAAATATGGCTTCATAAGCATGGGTGGCGGTTTAACTGTTGTAGATGCCTACCCGGTTAATTTTAAAATAACCGATTTTATATTGGTTTTTTTAACCGTAACTGCCATTGCCGTAATAGCATCGGGCATTAGCGCCCGATTAAGTGTTAAAGGACTAAATGAATTTAAACAGGATTTATAAATTTGCCGCATGCAGTTAAGGCTGATCAAATATTTTACACTCATCGTTGTTATTTTTCTGTCCTCGTGCGGCAAGAAATCTGGCAGCGGCGACAATACCGTATACAAAGGCCTTTATAGTTTTGGCCCCGATGCCAAATCATTTAAAGATTGTGATAATGGTGGACGCGAATACTGGGTTACCGACGAGTCGGCAAAGCTGGAGCTGCAATACTCACAAATGAATATCGAGAAACCTTACGTACCCGTTTATGTAGAAATAGAGGGTGAAAAGGTAAAATCGGGAAAAGAAGGCATGGGTGCCGAATTTGACAGCACCATTGTTGTAAAAAAACTAATAAAAATAACCAAAGAAATACCGCAGGATATGTGTAATTGAGGCGAAAGGTTTCGAGGTGAAAGGATAAAGGTAAGATCTTGATCGCTATTGTTTCCTTTCTTCTTTGTCCTTTATCCTTTAACCTAAAAAAACATGGAATCAAAACGTCAACAAAAATTTGCCGGCATTATTCAGGAAGATCTGGCCGCTATATTTCAGCGCGAGGGTATGAATTATTTACCTAATACACTCGTTACCATTACCAAGGTTCGTGTTACCCCCGACCTGGCCATTGCACGTGTATTCCTGAGTTTTTTTAATAATACTAATGCGCAAACATCGCTTGCTACTGTTAAGCAGCACGCATCAGAAATTCGTTACAAACTGGGTGCCCGTATTAAAGATCATGCAAGAATAGTTCCCCAGCTCGAGTTTTTTATTGACGATACCAACGAGTATGTTGAACGCATGGACAAGATCTTCGATAAAATAAGTAAAGAAGACCGCCAGCCGGATATCGACAGCGAATAACCTATATGGACAGGCATTGGCAATTAAGCAGCTACCTTAACAAGCATCCCAATGCTGTTAGTAAGGTTGTAGCGTTTAATCCTGCTGCCGATAAATTTTTTCAGTTCAACTTCACAGAAACCAACACCGCTTTAAGCGGTGCAGATGTGGCCGATACCGAAAAGTTTAGCAAGTACATCAATAACCAGTTGGAGCAGCATAATTGCCGCCTGAGTATTGGCGGTTACATGGAGCATCGCACTATTTACCAGCGCAGCATTTTATTCGATGACTTTGAAGAACCACGTACCCTGCATTTAGGTGTAGATATCTGGGGGCCGGCGGGCACTCACGTTTATGCCCCGCTCGTGGGTAAAATTCACAGCTTTCAGGATAATAATCACTTTGGTGATTATGGCCCAACCATTATATTAGAACATGATCTGGACGGATTAACGCTCTATAGTCTTTACGGGCACCTCAGCCGCGCAAGCTTAACCGGTTTAAAAGTTGGCCATGTTATTGAATCTGGTCAAAAAATTGCCGAGTTTGGCCATGCCGATGAGAACGGCGACTGGCCGCCCCACTTACATTTTCAATTAATGTTTGACCTGCAAGGCATGAGCGGCGATTATCCCGGCGTAGGTAAATTCTCCGAAAAAGAAACACTTATATTAAATATTCCTGATCCGAATCTGATTTTACAGATTCCCGAAGCAACTATCGTGTACTAAAAGCGTTATATTGGTATATATCTCTTTACCATGCGTTTATGCTTATTCATTTTATCGGCTTTTATTCTTTCAGCCTCTATTAAAGCTGATGCCCAACCAGAATTTAAGGGAGGCTCACAAGCATTAGATCGCTTTCTGGCTAACAATATTGTTTACCCTGAATACTCGCGTCAAAACTGCATCCCGGGCACAATCAAAGTAAAGTTCAGGCTGGATAGCCTCGGTAAGGTAAGCGAAGCTTCGGCAATTGATGGTTTAGGCATCGATTTGGATGATGAAGCGGTAAGGGTTATTAAAATGACCTCGGGTAAATGGCAACTGCCGGCTCATTATAATATCAACAGTAATATTGTTTTGCCTATCCGCTTTGTGCCCGATAACGCCCGCTGTACCAATGCTACCAATGCCAGTATAAATATTGCAATAGCTAACTACCAATCGCGGCAGGAACTCCAAAATGCGGTTACCAATTATTATAAAAACAAATACATCGGCAAGGCCGATACCAGCAAAGAAACTCAAATCATCATCCTTAAAAAGCAATTGGGTTACGATGATGATTTTATTGCCGATGTTTTAGAACAAGCCAGCAAGAAACTTAAACAAGGCGATAAAGACGGCGCCTGCGAAGACTGGGATTTTGTCCACAACATTGGCAGCGACAGGGCTGATGAATTTATTAAGAGATACTGCAGTAAATAGAATCAAGAGACGAGAATCAAGAGTCAAGACCTCTTTCCAACGTAGAGACACAATACTTTGTGTCTCGCTACATACAATAATTAAATCTTAAAAAGAGACACAAAGTATTGTGTCTCTACGTTGGAAAGCCTTCCCCTTCGGGGAGGGTTGGGAGGGGTTCTACACTAATCCCAACCCTTGATACTGTTTTCCTAAAATTTCACCATTATTCACATCCAGCCATTTATCCAATACGTTGGCATAAACATCACGGAAATCAACTTTATATTTTAAGTCGCCATTTTCAAGGTCGCTTAGGTCTGGGGCATCATTAAATATGCCGGGCTTTTGTAGTTTGCCGCCAAATAAAAAAACGTTACTGGCAGTACCGTGGTCGGTGCCTGCGCTGGCGTTCTCTTCTACCCGGCGGCCAAATTCAGAGAAGGTCATAATCAGGGTATCATCCAACTTGCCGGTTTGTTTCAGGTCTTTCACAAAGGCGGCAACGGCATCGGCATAAGTTTTTAGTACCCGGCCCTGTTGACCCTGCTGACCAGCATGCGTATCAAAGCCACCTAAAGACACATAGTAAACCCTGGTCTCCAAGCCCGAGTTAATAAACTTCGATACGTTCTTTAACTGGTAACCAATCCCAGTAGTTGGATACTGTGCGGTTACATTATAGGTTTTAGAAGTTTTCTGAATATAATCTGCAGATGAATACGTTTCGATCATCGTTTTATACAAATAACCCAGGTTTTCTTCACTCAAATGCTGCGCTTCGTGGTCACGTACAATATCCTTAAAGAATGGCTCGCGAGTGGTTTGAAATAGTTTGTTTGGGTCTGATACCGCAATACCTTTCATATATTCGCCCTTCATGGCTAGCGAAAGGGTATCATCAACCTCCATCGCCGTGTATGGATTTTTTAGTGTTTGGCGGCTGGCATCCAGGTAACGACCTATCCAGCCCGTTGTTAAAAACTGATTGGAATCACTCCCCGTCTGCCAAATATCCATCGACCTAAAGTGCGACCGATCTGGATTGGGATAGCCCACCGAATTCACAATCGTCATCCACCCCTGGTCGTAAAGCTCTTTTAATGCTGCAAGATTAGGATTCAATCCCTGCATATCATTCAGCGTAATTACATCGGGCACTTTAATACCAATGTTCTTACGTTTCTGGTAGTAAATATCGTTGCAATAAGGGATAATGGTGTTCAAACCATCATTACCACCCGAAAGCTGGATCACCACCAGGTTTTTGTGGCCGGTAATATCATTCATGGCCAAAGCCTCAAAGGGCTTTAAAAATGCGGGCAGCATAAACGCGCCCGAGGCCAGCATACTTTTGGTTAAAAAATCTCTTCTTTTCATGGCACAAAAACTTTAGCAAAGTTGGTACTCGGGTGTAGAGGCTATCTGTATCACCATCGATTTAATATCGGGCGCCTGGTTTACCTCATCAATTACTGTTTGGTTAAGCTTAGGCTCCAGCATAAATTCGGCGACCTGTATTCGCGGCATATCCAAAGGTATATCCTGCAAAAAACGGCCCCAATCTGGCACCGCCTGGGTACGCTTAATTACGTTGAATTGTTGTTTATGTGTGGCCGCTAAAAATGCTTCATCTTCGGGTGTAGCTTTGCCTGTAAAGTCAATCACACCGGCATTTAATAAGGTGGATGCTATTTTAATACGATACATTAACGATGAACTATCAATCCACGCCCTGCCGCCCGGCCAACCCGCCACATTAGGTGGTTTAAACAGTACCTGGCCTAAAGTACGCTCAAATTGAAGCAATACATCGGGGTTATGGTAATCGATATAAAACTGCCGCGTTAGCGAAACCAATAGTTGCGCCGGCGATTTAATAATTACACCAATGTTCTTATCGTCATAAAACCAGTCGGAAAGGAAAACATATTCCAGCAATGGTTTTATTTCATAATTGGCCTGATAAAATACATCGGCCATCTGATTTATATTAGTTTTATCGGGCGTATCATTCACCAGGTAACGATATAGCTTGGTGCAAATAAATATAGCCGTTTGCTTATTGCTAAGGATGATATCAACAATATCCTCACCGCAAAAATTGGCCGTTTTACCCATAAAGGTTTTCTGGCCATCGTCATGAATACGCGGTACAAATGTGTATTGCGAAGTTTTACCATCAAAGTGCCAGCCGGTAAATGACCGGGCCGATTCTTTAATATCTTGCTCGGTATAATGGCCAATGCCAAGGGTAAACAACTCCATCAATTCACGGGCAAAATTTTCATTAGGGTGCCCCTTTACATTTTGCTGGTTATTTAAAAATTGAAGCATAGCCGGCGATTGTGAAACCGCGGTTAGCAAGCTTTTAAAATTGCCGAGCGCATAAGTACGCTGTATATTATTAAGCTGTTGCTGATGGTAGGCGTTATTGATGTTACAGGCAAAATGGTTATGCCAAAAAAGCGTCATACGTTCGCGCAGCTGGGCATCCGAGCTGGCCATTTGTTTCAGCCAGGCTACATTGAGGTCTTTATCCTGCTGATTGCGGTCTTCCTGGTTTTTCTTCTTTACTTCGGGATCGTCTGTTTTAGGGCGAAGGTCTATGTTCTCGGTTATAACGGTAATATGCTGGTCGGCTTCCGAGTTTTTAAAAAGCTCTTTAAGTTTCTTCTTAACTGAAGCGTTCTCATGATCGTGCAGTTCTTTAAACCGGATACCAAAACCAGCCCTCGAATACAGATGTTTTATTTGCCTTGCATTATTCATAGGGGTACTGTTAAATATATATGACAATGGTTTTTACAATAGGTTTAAAACCCTTAATATTAACTACATAAAATTAACTGAATATGTTTAAATTACTATTAACGAGATAAGCATTGTAGCCCTTTGTGGTTGTAATAATTTATAAATTTACGCCCAATGATTTTCGGGCTCGATGAACGCTTAATATTTCCAGATCCCTCACTTGCAGAAGATGATGGGCTTTTAGCTGTAGGAGGTGATCTATCAACAGATCGCCTCCTACTTGCTTATCAAAACGGCATCTTCCCCTGGTATAGTGATGATACTCCCATCCTTTGGTACTCCCCACACCAACGCTTTGTATTATTCCCCCAGGAATTGAAAATCTCTAAAAGCATGCGGCAGGTTTTAAACTCCGGTAAGTTTAAGATAACCGTAAACAGTGTATTCCCGGATGTTATTAAGGCTTGCGCAGCAGCCCCGCGCGAAGGCCAGGATGGCACCTGGATAACCAATGAAATGCAGGATGCTTACATCAATTTAAATCGCCTCGGCCATGCCCACTCTTACGAGGTTTGGGAAAATGAGATTTTAGTTGGCGGCCTATATGGCGTAGCTGTTGGTAAAGTTTTTTGTGGCGAAAGTATGTTTAGCCGGGTTAGTAATGCCTCTAAAACAGCGCTCATTCACCTTTGCCAAAACAATCCATACAAATTAATAGATTGCCAGGTACCTACCGAGCACTTAACATCTATGGGCGCCCGCCTTATTGATCGCGATGAATACCTGGAAATTTTAAAATCCTGAATAATTCTTTGCGCAGCCTTTTATAGCCGCACGCTATAAAAAACGCAGAAAATGGTATTTGTAACCAATCGTTTACAACCGCACATAAAATATTTCTTAAACTTTACCAGAGTAGGATTGTCATATATCCGAATTACAAACAACTATGAAAACACCGGGA
>CAHJXH010000241.1 GCA_903644075.1 Sphingobacteriaceae bacterium
TTTTTTGAACAACAAAGATATATAATCGGTTGTCTGTTTTCGGTTGTCTGTTGTCAGATTTTGAATTTTCCGGTAAACCGACAACTGACAACTCACAAGCGACAACTGATTATGACCGGTAAACTTTACTTAGTACCCACTCCAATAGGCAACCTGGAGGATATTACCCTCCGCGCCATCCGCATTTTAAAAGAGGCCGATATTATTTTGGCTGAAGATACACGCACTTCTGCCCCGCTGCTTAAACATCTGGGGATAGAAAAACGTGTATTTGCCCACCACCAACACAATGAGCACCAAGCATCTGCCGAGATTGTCCGTTTTTTGAAGGAAGGTAAAAACGTAGCCTTAATTTCTGATGCCGGTACGCCTGCTATATCCGATCCGGGGTTTTTCCTAGTCCGCGAAGCCATAAAAAGTGAGATTGATGTAGAATGCCTGCCTGGTGCAACAGCTTTTGTACCTGCCCTGGTAAATTCGGGCTTCCCTACAGATCGTTTTTGTTTTGAAGGATTTTTACCGTTGAAAAAAGGTCGCCAAACCCGCTATAAAGTTTTGGCCGAAGAAGAGCGTACCATCATATTCTACGAATCGCCTCACAGGCTGATGAAATCACTGGATGAAATGATCACCTACTGGGGTGCCGATCGCCAAATCTCCGTTTCGCGCGAACTCACCAAAATGTTCGAAGAAACCGTTCGTGGTACTGTGGAAGAAGTGAAAGCTTATTTTGAAACCCACCCTATTAAAGGTGAATTTGTGATTTGTGTGAAAGGGAAGGAATAGATTACCCCCAAACCACATCAGCAGGATAGTCCTTAAACTTATTATCTCGTGTAATTAGTTTTAATTTCTCGTGAATAGCCTGAGCTATTATGATACGATCAAAAGGATCATGATGAATATCAGGCAGTACTAATAACCCTTGAAGATGGGTGAACTCTAATGGTAGAATTTCAATATTTGTATCACTTAGAATTCCTTTTAGTTCACTAAATTCAGATTGCAACGGTAATTTTCCTAAGCTATGTTTAATTGCAATTTCCCACAAACTTGCTATGCTTAAAAATATCTTATTATCAGGATCTCTAATCTTATTAATGAGATCCCGATCTAATTCTTCGCCATTAACGAACCACAAAAGGATGTGAGTATCTAAAAGATAATCCATTACATATAATCTTTAAACTCATCTAATGGTTCATCAAAATCGGGAGGAATTATAAAAAATCCTTTCGCATATCCATACATGCGTTCCTTTTTCTCACTCTTCTTTTCAGCCTTTTGCTTTAAAAACTCCACAAAGTCCGATACCTCTTCCTTCAGGTTTTCGGGCAAGGCTATGATGCTATTATATAAATCTAAATCGCTCATTGTAATCTAATTTACGAATCATTTATAATAAAAGCATAATTTTAGCGAATAGTTTACCTATGAAAAAGAATCTGATACTCGCTATATTTTCGGGCTTATTGCTTTGGTTAGCCTGGCCGCCTACCCAATATATTACCTTCTTATTATTTGTTGGTTTAGTGCCTATGTTGCTGGCGATGGAAAGCATTATCTTATCCACAGCTAAAAATAAAGGCAAACAGATTTTCGCAACAACGTTTTTCGGCTTCTTTATCTGGAATGTGCTTTCTATTTACTGGGTATACAATTCGGTAAAAATGGTGGGCGAAATTGTGGCTATCCCTATCAGTTTAATTCCCTATTCATTGGGGCCTTTGTTGATGGCTTCGGCATGCTGGCTCTACTTTAGATTGCGAGTAGCTACTAATAGACCTGTAGGTTTAGTTGGATTAGTTTGCTTTTGGATAGCTTACGAATACCTTCACCAATCCTGGCCTTTAGCCTTCCCTTGGATGAATTTGGGTAACGGCTTCGCCGTGAGCCACCAATATGTACAATGGTATGAGTACACCGGCGTATACGGCGGCACCGTTTGGATCTGGGTAATCAATATCCTCATCTTCCTGTTCTACATGAGCTTGAGCGAAGCACAGACAGCGGCCTACAGAAAAAAGATTGTTATCGCATTCTTAACTATTTTAATTCTGCCGCTTGGCTTTTCATTAGTCCGTTATTACAGCTATCAGGAGCAGCTCAATCCATCAAATGTGGTAGTTGCCCAACCAAACATTGATCCTTATGCCAAGGAGGCGGATATACCGGTTTACCAGCAATTAAATATCCTTACACACGAGTCGGATTCATTGGCGCAGAAGAATACGGAGTACTTTATCTGGCCCGAGACCGCTATTCCGCAGGCTATACTGGAAGATAATATCCGTAACAGCAACTCATTTACCCAGGTTAAGCAGTTTTTGAATAAATACAAAAATGCGAACCTGATTACCGGTGCCGAAACCTATAAGATTTACAACAACCAGCAAACAGAAACCGCCAGCCCAATGGAAGGTGGGCAGTTTTTAGATCAGTTTAACTCAGCCTTAAGTATCGAGAATTCGGAGAATGTACAATTCTACCATAAATCGAAACTGGTACCTGGTGCCGAGAGTATTCCGTTTGCTTCGCTGTCATTTTTAAAACCAGTGTTTGCGCATTTGGGTGGCGCAGCGGGTAGCTATGGCAGGCAAGCCGAACCAGGTGTATTTTACAGCCAAAGCGGAATAGGTGCTGACCCGGTAATATGTTATGAATCTATCTGGGGCGAATACGTTGGCCAGGCCGTATTAAAAGGCGCACAATTCATTGCCATTATTACCAACGATGGCTGGTGGGAAAATACATCAGGTAAAGACCAACACCTTGATTACGCAAAACTCCGCGCTATTGAAACCCGACGCTGGGTATGCCGTTCGGCTAATACAGGTATTTCGGCATTCATTAATCAGCGGGGCGACATTGTAAAGCATACCGGCTGGTGGGTACGCACTGCCATAAAACAGGATATCAACCTAAATTCTGAACTGACCTTCTACACAAAACACGGCGATTACATTGCCAAAATTGGTACGTTCTTAGCCCTGTTAGGAATGATCTGGATTTTGGTAAGGATCAGAATAAAAAAATGATAGAAGGATAGAATGAGTGAATGATAGAATATTGCTCATTCTATCCTTCTATTACTCTATCATTCACTCATTCTATCATTATCCCCGGCTTAATATAAACTGCAGCAGATCGTTTATCGGATGTTTAATGATCTTGCCCACTACTATATTCTGAGCAGCGCAGAGTGCAGTTAACTCGTCACCAAAGGTATCAGCAATTGAGCCTACAAAGTGGCTTTTATATTTATGATATTCGGGGTACGATTTAATGTTTGTTTCGATGAACTCGTTCAGTCCCTTGGTCACCATCGCTTTCGCGTAATCGGTATCTTTTATGTGGCCTAAAAAGCGGGTGAATGAAGCAAGGTAGGTGTTCGCGTTCGACTTCATGTAAACATGGGTCATCACAATATCCCTGTCGAGATTATATTCCTCTTTAAACTGGGCGTAAATATCAGCAGGCATTTTACCGTACAGGAAATCGGTAACCAGCGATTTGCCGAACCATGTGCCAGAACCTTCATCGCCCAAAACAAAACCTAAACCATGTTTACCGGCATGGATTTCTTCGCCATCGAAAAAAGAAATATTAGAGCCGGTGCCCAGCACACAGCAAAGCCCTTTCTCGTTACCACAGGTGGCATAGGCTGATCCTAACAGATCACTGTCAACACAGATATAGGCTTTGGTAAAAAGCTGGCTTAAAGCATTGGATACAATCTCGTGCCTGTCCGGACTAGAGCAGCCTGCACCGAAGAAATAAATTTCTGTAATAAATTGGCCGTAACCGCTAATGAGATCAGCAACTTGATCCTGCAGTATCTTTACAATCTGTTTTTCTGTTAAAAAGTAGGGATTTAATCCGCTGGTTTTGAATTTCAATGGTTCCTGATCCGGAAGAGATAGTAACCAATCTGTTTTTGACGAACCGCTATCTGCAACTAAGATCATGAACCAAGTTCTTCCAGTATTTTATGGGTAAGGGGTTTGTGAATAAATTGTACTACGTACTTGTTTTCGGTAGAACGCTTTACATCGGTAGGGTCTAGCGATGATGAAAGCATAAAGATTTTAATGCTGTCCTTTCCTTCGATTTCAATTTTTTCAAACTCAGTTAAAAACTCAAAACCGTTCATTAACGGCATCCGTAAATCCAAGAAAATTACATCCGGCTTTACAGAACCATCCTTCAATGCGCTAATAGCTTCAGTGGCAGATTGACGCACGGCAATTTCTTCGGCAAAATTGCTACTCTCCAAAATGCGGCGGGTAACAAAATTGTCGATATAGTTATCGTCAATTAATAAACACTTTTTATAGGTCACGGGCATTAAATTCAAAAATAGTTATTTTTAGTATTAATAATCTATTTTTATAAAACTTACTGTATGTTAACAGTAGCCGTAATTTGCTTTAGTGTAATTTCAGCGATTTTAGACTGATATTGGGCCGAAAAAAATTTCGACTGAGCATCCAGATAGTTCCGCTGCGCCTCCCTAATCTCCAATGGCGTAATGTTGCCGATCTTGTATTTCTCTAACGAAATATCCAGGTTGCGCCTGGCAATAACCACATTGCTTTGCCCCAGCTTAATTAAATCCAACCCGGTTAAATAGCTTACATAGAGTGTACTTACCTGCGCGTTAATACCCAGTTTGGTTTGGTCGTAATTGATACTTGCACTATTTATTTGCAGTTTGGCATTGCGCTCCCTGCGCCACTGGTTAAAACCGTCGAAAATATTGATGGTAGCCGTAAGCCCGTAACTGATACCATTGGTTTTTTGCACCTGAGCAAATCCTGCCGGTGTTTTGTTATTACTCACAATATAACCGCTATTTACAGCCACTTGCGGGTACCGGGTCGATTGCACCTGCTTCAAGCTAATTTCAGACAAACGCTGGTTAATCTGCGAAGCCAGTATAGCCGGGTTTTCGTTTTGCGCCTGGGTCAAAATATCGCCCAATATCAATTTCTGATCAACAACTATCGTATCAGCGACCTTAAAATCAGTCTGCAAATCGCGGATCAATAATTGGTTGAGCCTGATCTGTGCGGTTTTGTATTGCTGTAGTTGGGTGATGTAAGTGGCCGTATCGGTGTTGTAGTTTACCTCGGCATTCAAAACATCCAGGCGCGATACACGGCCTACCTTAAACTTATCGTTAGCATAACGCAGTTGTAAGTGCGAAATAGCCATCGCGCCTTTCAACGCATTAATTTGCTCGTTCTGGTTTACCAGGTCATAATAACTGGCCAACACATTTGCCAGGGTAGCCTGTATAGTGTCGCGCAGCAAAACCTGGCCCAGCTCATTACGCCGCTTCAGGCCTTTATAATTGGCAAACATGTTAAAGCCATCGAAGATCGTCCAGTTTAAATCAGCTCCATAATTGGTACCCGTGTTGTTGGCGTGGTTAATTATGTTTACCGTATTATCGGCACGGGTCTGTGTAGTGTTCTGGATACTGTTGCTAGATGTAAACTGACCGGTTACCACCGGCAGCATCCCCGCTGCGCCCGGCGTTACATTATTTTTAGCTATCGTAGCATTGTTTTGCGATAATTTAATGTTATAGTTATTCTTCAGCGCTATTTCAATGGCATCTTTAATGCTCAGCATCGGCGCTTCCTGCGCGTACAGGTTACCTGTTAAAACAAGGCATGCCATTATTAAACAAAGGCTTAGTCTCATTCTCATAACCTTATAAATTTTCTATCAGTTTAGGTTCAACATGTGCTAACTCTTCAGTAGCTTCTTGTGGTTCTTTATCGGGATCACGGCGTGTTTTAGAGCCGAACATCATATACATTACCGGGATAATATACAGCGTAAGGATCAGCGAGAACAGCATGCCGCCCATAATTACAATCCCTAGCGACACCCGGCTTTTGGCACCTGCACCCAAAGCAAAAGCAATAGGCACCGAGCCCAATACCACGGCCAAACTGGTCATCAAAATCGGGCGAAGACGTGCCCCTGCCGCTTCAACAACAGCATCGTATTTGCTAAGGCCATCGTGCTCCATGCGCTGGTTGGCAAACTCCACGATTAGGATACCGTTTTTGGTAACCAAACCAACGAGGGTGATCATCCCGATCTCACTGAAAATATTCAAGGTCTGATCAAACAACCAAAGCGACACAAACGCCCCCGCAATAGCCAGCGGCACGGTAAACATTACAATAAACGGATCGATAAAACTTTCGAACTGCGCCGCCAGTACCAAATAGATCAGTAATAAGGCAAAACCGAATGCGAATAGAATATTAGATGAACTCTCGGCATAATCGCGCGACGGCCCGCTCAGGGCAGTGCTGAATGAGGAATCGAAGGTTTGGTTAGCAATCTTCTGCATTTCGGCAATACCATCGCCCACGGTATAACCCGGTGCTAAGCCAGCCTGCACAGTTGCCGATTTATAACGGTTAAAGTGGTAAATGGATGGCGGCGTGGCATCTTCTGAGATATGTACCACGTTATCCAGCTGCACCAGGTTACCCCTGCTGCCACGTACGTAAATAGATTTCAGATCGAGCGGCGCATCGCGGTTGGCGCGGTCTACCTGTGCTATTACCTGGTACTGCTTACCACTCATTAAAAAGTAATTGATACGGCCTGCGCTATAGTACAGCTGTAAAGTGCTGGCAATATCGCTTACGCTAACGCCCAAATCGCGTGCACGGTCGCGGTCGGTAACTACAGTCAGTTCGGGTTTCGTGAATTTGAGGTTTACGTCGGTACCGGCGAAAACCGGGTCTTTAGATACTTCGGCAAAGAAGGTCGGCAACGCCTTACGGATCTTCTCGAAA
>CAHJXH010000242.1 GCA_903644075.1 Sphingobacteriaceae bacterium
AAGCCACGAAGCTAAACATAAGCATCACCCGGCAAAAGGCTCGGAAGAGCATACCTGGAGCCAAAAGGATGATATTGTTGATGAGCTGGAACACACACCAACAGAGAAACTTAGCCGTTTTGATAGGCTGCGTGTACGGTTTCTTAATTTTATTGACCGGGTTATGCCATTCCGTAAGCCTATTGTGCTAGGCTATTTAGTGGTATCGGTAATTATAGGTGCGTTTTTATTAAACCACATCGGTAAAGATATTTTGCCTAAGGTAAACGGCGGTCAGTTCCAGGTGCGTATCCGTGCTGCTGAAGGTACCCGTATTGAGCGGACGGAGGATAAGACTTTAAAAACAACGCAGATCATCAAAGATATTGTGGGCGAAAATCACATCCTCATTACCTCTGCCTACGTTGGTATCCATCCCAACCTATTCTCTACCAACCCCATATTTTTATGGATGGCAGGCCCGCAGGAAGCCGTGCTGCAGGTTGCTTTTAAGGAAGATTATCATACCAACCTGGATCAGTTAAAAGAAAAGATCCGCCACGAGGTTAGTAAACAGATCCCGGACATTAAATTATCTTTCGAGCCGATAGAATTGACCGATAAGATATTAAGCCAGGGTTCGCCAACGCCTATAGAGGTACGATTTGTTGGCCGTAATAAAAAAATGAACGAGCAATATGCGGCAAAGTTAATGACTAAATTAAGGGATATACCTTACCTGCGTGATATCCAGCTGGGGCAGTCTAACAAGTATCCATCTATCAATATCGAGATTGATCGTGAGCGGGCTGCGCAGTTAGGTGTCGATGTAAATGACGTATCCCGCTCGCTTATCGCATCCACCTCTTCGTCGCGCTATACCGACAGAAATATCTGGATCGACGAAAAAACCGGTAACAGTTATAACGTACAGGTGCAGGTGCCGGAAAATAAGATGCAAAGTTTGAGCGACATTGGTGAGATCCCACTGCTGCGTAATGGCACTCGCCCTGTACTGAGCGACGTGGCTACCATTAAACCGGATACCACTTATGGCGAAAATGATGACCTTGGTGCATTGCCCGTACTTTCGGTAACTGCCAACTTAAATAATAAGGACTTGGGCAAAGCTGCCGCAGATGTACAGAAAGCAATCAATTCGCTCGGCGAAATGCCGCGTGGTACCACGGTTGAGCTTGTTGGTTTAAGCCAAACGCTTACCGATACTTTGAGCAGTTTACAAAACGGATTAATTGTAGCTATTATCGTCATCTTCTTAATGCTGGCGGCCAACTTCCAGTCGTTCAGGGTATCTGCTGTTATCTTGACCACTGTTCCGGCAGTTATCATCGGTTCACTAATCATGCTGCTCATTACCGGTTCTACATTAAACCTGCAATCTTATATGGGTATCATCATGTCGGTTGGGGTATCTATCTCTAACGCCGTATTGTTAATCACCAATGCCGAACAGATCAGGCTCACTAACAACAATGCCTTGCTTTCGGCCCGCGATGCAGCTGCCTTGCGTTTACGACCTATTATGATGACGGCACTTGCCATGGTTGTAGGTATGATACCTATGGCCAGCGGTTTAGGTGAAGCCGGTGATCAAACCTCCCCATTGGGCCGTGCAGTAGTTGGTGGATTAATTGCTTCTACCTTTGCCACCTTATTTATCCTGCCGCTGGTATTTGCCTGGGGACAGGAGAAAGCATCTGTTAAATCGGTTTCTCTCGAAGCTAACGACGAGGAAAGCCTGGAATATATCAACTCTTTAAGCGCTAAAATATGAACACTAAATCAATAATTGTCACAATGGCCGCTGCCGCATTGTTCTGGGCCGGCTGTTCTTCAAACGAAGAAAACAAAGAAACCGAAAAAAAGGCTGCACCTGTTGATGCATCTGCCCCACCGGCCACCTTTGCGCTTGCCAAAGGTGCAATGCATACCGAACTTAAAATCCCTTCGGAGCTGACTGCCTACCGCGCGGTGGACATTTATGCTAAAGTAACCAGCTATGTTAAGAGCCTTACTGTTGATGTGGGTTCGGAAGTAAAACAAGGCCAGGTATTAGCAACGCTGGAAGCTCCCGAACTGGTACAGCAATTAGCATCATCCATGTCTAAATACAAAGCGCAGCAGGCTATCTATGAGCAAAGCAATGCCACGTATGAGCGTATTATTGATGCCAGCAAAACGCCGGGTACCATCTCTAAAAACGATGTAGATATTGCTAACGCCAAACGCAGCTCAGATCTGGCTCAGATGCAATCGGCCAAGGCAGACTATGAAGCAAACCGCACGATTACACAATACCTAACCATACGCGCACCTTTCGATGGCGTTATCAGCGCCAGGAACGTGAACCTGGGCGCATATATCGGCCCCGCTGGTAAAGGTTCGGAATTGCCGATCTTTACCTTGCAGGAGCAGCGCCACCTGCGCCTGGTGGTAGAGATTCCTGAAGCTTACAAAGGTTTTATTAAGTTAAATGATATCGTTAAGTTCTCTGTTAAGGCGTTCCCAGATCAGGTATTCAGTGCAAAAATTGCCAGGCGTGCCGGCGTGATGGATAAAACTTTACGCTCGGAACATATTGAGCTGGATGTATTGAATAATGACCTTAAACTATCGCCTGGTATGGTGGCAGAAGCCGTAATCGGGTTAGATGCCGATGCTAATGCATTTGTGGTGCCTAAACATGCCGTGGTTAACTCTACCGAAGGTGTGTTTATGATCGAGGATTCGGCAAATATTGCCAAAAGAGTACCGGTGCGCATAGGGCGGGCAACAGATAGCCTGGCCGAAGTTTTTGGTGCGCGTTTGAAACCGAATGCACTGTACGTATCAAAAGGCAGCGAAGAAATTAAAGATGGTTCTTCGATAGGGCATTAATATAATTGTTTAACTAACTCGTTGTATCTGCTCTCAAAATGATTAATGAAGGGCGTGGATATTGACCCATTCCTTCATTTTACATACAAGATTAAAACAAAAAAGCTTCACTTAGTGAGGCTTTTTTGTTTTAATCCTGTCGCATTCACCCCTTTCATTTGCCGCATACATGCCGCAAATGTTATCATATTTTTCCCGAGCTTTATCTGGTAACCTAATCCTGTTAAATAAGTTATTGCAGGATAATTATAAAATGAAAACTCAATTAACATGAGAAGAATAATCGTTTTGTCGTTTATTACATTAGACGGGGTAATGCAAGCACCCGGCGGACCAGAGGAAGACCCATCAGGCGATTTTAAATATGGTGGTTGGACGGCACCCTATAGTGATGAAGTTTCTGGCCAGGTAATGCAAAAACAAATGGAACCTGCCGATCTGCTTTTAGGTAGAAAAACCTTTGACATCTGGGAAAATTACTGGCCTAAACACACAGAATATTGGCCGGGCGTTAATGAGGTTACAAAATACGTATTATCCAATACACTGAAAAAATCAGATTGGGAAAATACGGTGTTTCTAACCAGTGTGGAGGATATCGAAAAGCTCAAAAAATCGGAAGGGCCCGACATTAAAATTTGGGGTAGCAGCCAACTTGTTCAGCTATTATCGAAACATGATCTGGTGGATGAATTTTGGCTCAACATCCACCCTATACTCTTGGGTAAAGGGAAAAAGCTGTTTGACGATAGCGCGATGCCGGCAGCTTTTAGACTCGCAGAAAGTACGGTTACCCGCACCGGGGTTATTATGGCCAATTACAAACGAGCCGGAGATGTTAAAACTGGCTCTATTGCCCCATAAATAACTAATACTCACAATTTAGGCCGAGAGTTAAGATTCCCTCCTTAGGGACTACCGTGTACCCATATCTTTGAAACTACTTCATCTTCTACCCCTTATTAATGTTTGTGGTATTAGCAGTGCCGTTGCATTCCCCTTTTAAGGGAAAAACTACTGTCTGTGCATTTGCAAAAACGTTCACAAAGGGTATTTATGCCGATCAGACTTGTGAGTACACGGTAGTCCTTGGGGAGGGGCACGATTGCCTGTGTAATGGCAGGGAGGGCTACTCCACAATGTTAAATATTTGGAGAAACCCCTCTCATTAAATTAAAGTCTCTTAATCTTGCACTTTCACAATCAATCTTTTCTGCTCCGTTTGCTCATAAAGCGCCATTACTTTTTCTAAATATGGTGGTATCTGCTGTCCCCTGTCCTCATTAAAAACCTGGTCAGGGAATTTAGAGTGAAACTTCGATCGCTCCTGCATATCTGCTAATTGTCTGTCGTTAAACTCTATTCCCGTAAAAGCAGCCAGCCGGTTAATCATAGTGGCTATGCCTTCATTATAATTAAGCAGCATGCTTAATGGATCATGTTCTGCAGCCTCAAGAAATTTTTCGAAATAGCGTTCTAATACTTTAGCCAGGTAAGCGTCGAGGTTATTTACGGTTAAGTCTTCTGATGTAAAGCCAAAAATTTCGGGTTCGATAACCGTGGGTACTGCCTGCATACCACGTAATTTGCGGTGCGAATCCAGTACTTCATTGGGCTTACGGTAAAGCATAATAAATGGCACATCGGGAAAAAGCGCCCTCAACTCCTGGTAAAAGTTGATATGCCAGCTATCTAATTTCACATATAAATGTTTTTCATTACCAGTGCGCTTCTGCCCATAAAATTTAAAAGCTGCTTTTAATAATATGTACGCTTCTTGTTTTGAAACTCTGGTTGGTTGATACGGCGCCCTTAACAAGCTATCAAAGAAAGGGACTTCGGATAAAACGATATTTTGTTCGTTAGTGCTCAGCAATTGTGTCAACAAGGTAGAACCACAACGCGATACATGAAATATAAAAGCAGTTGGCGCAACGGCTTCCATATCTTCTGCCCAAATTTTCAGCATCTCTAAATCACTGACACTATTTAACCAGTGCCCTTTCAAAGAGCTTCTTATTTTGCCAATGGTTTCATGGAAAAAAGGTTCGGTAAATGTATTATTATTTGTATTTAACCAATGGCAAAGCATTTGCCCATCCTGTTGTTGTAATTTATAAGGCAAATATTGGTGTAGTATATTTGAAGTATCAGGCATTGGTTTCGGTATTCAATTTTAGTTCAAGCTCATTAGCTATTCTTAAACTGGTTTCTGTATTCATTAGTCGGAGAGATTTTATTACCTCTATCGGGTTATCTGTCGAGGCTTTATTTTCCCCAAAAAACTGCTTTTCACCTTGCTCAAAAACATGTTTGAGCCACTCGTTAACCTTACAATCAACCACCAGATGAATTCGGTCTGTATTACCATAATTGGCAACGCGATGCGGCAAATTGGCGTTAATATACCAACAGTCGCCAGGCTGCATATTAAGCCTTACATTATTGGAGAAAAACTCAACCCCGTTATTAGTTAAAACCGGAAAGTGCAGCCTTGCTTCGCCCCGTTCAAAAGCAAGCCCGGCATCGCGATGTTCTTTAATCACCGACCCCGGTTTAAGGTTAAGAAAGCGCGCAGATAGAATGGGGCACTTGATTGAATCGAGGAGTTGCTTTACTCCCGGGTAGTTTTCCATGTAAATGGTATCGGCGTACTCACTGTCCCCCATTAGGTCGGGCACACCCGTATCTGCACGCCCACCAGGCGATCTTAACGGAAGCACCTCCCAATCGCCTTCATAATCGCGGGTGTTGAAATGCGGCAACCAGTTATTCGCTTCCAGTGTTTCTACTCCGTTTAACTTAGGCACTTCTATATTTAATTTAGCAAAACCAATTACTTCCATTAGTTAGATATTAGTATGATTTAATCATACACGAAAAGAGCTTTAAATTACAAACTCTTTTCTGTTGATAGATTTATTTTTAGCACTGTGGACAAATAAACGTATAGTCGGCATTATCAATAATAGGTTCGATGCCAAGAAATCATTCATCTAAGTAAGCTTTGCTGGATAAAATGCTTAACATAATCTCCGGGGATTTGGAAAACTTCGGTAACGTAAAGTTGATTGAGCCGGGTAAGCAGATAGTCTGCCATGGTAAAGGTTGATTGTGAGGCCATATAAATTGTAATAAGAGGGTTTCGGTAAATTAGGTTAACACCAATTGGTTTTGTGTTGACCAAATTTAATTAATATTTATCTGTTTAAATACATTTTTCAAAATTGATTTCAATAGCCGGCTAACTCCTTATTTACCGCTTAAACACTGATAATTAATACATTATTTACCTTTTAATAATATCATTTCTTTATTTGACCCTACAAATTACCAACAGATAGTTGTGAGTATTATAAGGAA
This sequence comes from Sphingobacteriaceae bacterium, assembly GCA_903644075.1. Taxonomy (GTDB): domain Bacteria; phylum Bacteroidota; class Bacteroidia; order Sphingobacteriales; family Sphingobacteriaceae; genus Mucilaginibacter. Next base: position 6,241 of record CAHJXH010000242.1, read on the forward strand.
TTAATACTTTGCCGATACCTTAAATAATTAACAATACCACCTATGAAACAAGGACTTTTAATTGATATGGACGGTGTAATTTACAGCGGCGAAGAAATGATTTTCGGTGCTGATAAATTCATTAAACACCTGCTTGATAATGATATCCCCTTCGCCTTTATGACCAATAACAGCCAGCGCACCAGCCTGGAAGTTGTACGAAAATTGAAGCGTTTAGGCATTACCGTTGAAACCAAACATATTTATACCAGCGCCATGGCTACAGGTAAGTTTCTGGGCGACCAAAGCCCTAACGGAACCGCATACGTTTTAGGTGAAGGCGGCCTGCTGACCAGCCTGCACGAAAACGGTATAACCCTGGTTGATAGTGATCCCGAATTCGTAGTTTTAGGTGAAGGCCGGAATTTCACTTTAGAAATGGTACAACGCGCCGTAGATATGATACTTGCCGGGGCCAAATTCATTACCACTAACCGCGATCCATCACCCAAAAAACCTGGATGGAATAACCTGGGCATTGCCGCCACCACAGCCATGATTGAAGAAGCCACAGGACGCAAAGCCTTTGTAACCGGCAAACC
>CAHJXH010000243.1 GCA_903644075.1 Sphingobacteriaceae bacterium
AAAGATTATTGGTAAACCCCGGTTTAACCATATCCGAAGTAGCCGACCAGCTCAACTTTGGCGATTACTCCTATTTTACCAAGTACTTTAAAAAGCAAACCGGACTCACCCCCGAAGAATTCAGGAAACAAATAATAACTCAGTAATAATATGAAAACCCTAACTTTAGATAAAGAAGCCATGGCCATTTCACAATCATACGCAGCCCTGCACGCCAAATGCCCGAAATGCCGGGTGGGCAATATGTTCTCTACCCCAATGTACACCCTCAGCGGACAAAAAATGAACGACACCTGCCCTCACTGTAATTTCCATTTCGAGATTGAGCCGGGTTATTTTTATGTATCCATGTTTGTAAGCTATGCCCTTAACGTGGCCGAAATGGTTACCCTGGCAGTAGGCACCTACATTTTAACCCACAGCGAAAACCCATGGATCTATGCCGTTATTTTACTGGGTGTGGCATTTCTGTTATCGCCGTTTAACTTCAGATATGCAAGGGTAGGTTTACTATACTGGTTAACCCCGGGCGTGCACTATGATCCAAAAAGATCAGCCCCTGATTACGACCCTAATCACCCGGAAGGGTAAGATATTTTCTTTTTGTCATTCATAGCGATAGCGAAGAATCTTTTTCACTATGCAATGTTCGCTTGGTATATCGAAGAAGATTCTTCACTACGTTCAGAATGACAATTTTACGTTTTATCGTCATTGCGAGGTATTTTTTTAGACGCTTGGTTTTCCTTTTGTCATTCAGAGCGATAGCGAAGAATCTTCTTCGACTTACAATGTTCGCTGGCATAGCGAAGAAGATTCTTCACTCCGTTCAGAATGACAAATTTGCATTAGCCGTTATGGCAGCGCAAACGCCACATAAGCATCGCCCGATTTTGTTTTTAACTTACCACCACCACAAGCAATTACCACATACTGTTTACCATTTACCTCGTAAACACTTGGCGTAGCAAAACCCGAAGCAGGCAAATCTGCTTGCTAGAGTAGCTTACCGGTAGTTTTATTAAAAGCTCTTATCTTACTATCTTTCGTGGCAGCGATAAAAACCAATCCACCCGCTGTTACAGCCGGGCCGCCGTAGTTTTCGGTACCGACATTTTTTAGTTTAGGGTCATCGCCCAATGGTATACGCCATTCCCGTTTACCGGTGTTCAGGTTAATGGCATTTAATGTTCCCCATGGTGGTGCAATGGCGGGCTGGCCGTCTTTACTTTGGAATTTGTTGTAGCCGGTCATTTGGTAAGGCAGGTTGAGGAAGGTATCAACCGGCGCTTTGGTCTCGGTAAATTTCTTAGTCTGGTTAACCGTATTATTAGTAATGAACGATACAATAGCCTGCCGGTCCTGCAAACTGAGTTGCTTGAAGGATGGCATCATCCGGCGACCGGTAGCAATCAAATTAATGATATCCTCATCATGATATTTTTTATTGATGTTGATGAGCGATGGATAATTGCCTGAACCTTTACGGTCCTGACCGTGGCAGCCCATACAATTTTGGGCAAACAGACGTTGCCCTGCCTGGCCAAAATCTTCCGATGCTGTGGGTTGCTTAGGCGCATCGATCATGGTTAATATCCAGGCCATCTCGTTGGCGTTAATATACATCCATCCTGTGGATGGGTCTACCGCCGGACCACCCCATTCGGCACCACCATCAAAGCCCGGAAAAATGATAGAAGGTTGTTTACCTGGCGGGATAAACATACTGCCGCACCGGTAACCTTTTAATTGATTTAATACATCAGCCTTTTCATCAGCAGATAGATTTGGGTTGATGTCTTTTTCAGAAATCGACTGCCGCGTAAATGGCTCGGGCAAACGTGGAATAGGTTGCGTTGGCCAAAGCTTTTCGCCGACCAATTCTGAGTGGGTATCTACCGGTTTTTCATCAATCGGGAATAAGGGCTTACCCGTTACCCTATCCAGCACAAAAATAAACCCATGCTTGGTGGGTTGGGCAACGGCATCTACGTTTTTGCCATTCTTTTTAATGGTTACCAAGGATGGCGCAGTAGGCAAATCTTTATCCCAAACATCATGGTGGATCACCTGGTAATGCCAAACCAATTTACCGGTAGCGGCATTTAAGGCCAGTAAGCTATTGGCATACAGCCCCGCTCCTTTTCTCTTGCCTCCATAAAAATCAAAAGCGGCTGAGCCTGTTGGCGCAAAAAGCAAGCCTCGTTTTTCGTCCAGACTAAAGCCACTCCAGCTATTGGCAGCACCGATATGTTTCCAGGCATTGGGGTCTTCCCAGCTTTCGTAACCCTTTTCGCCGGGATGTGGTATCGTATGAAAAATCCACTTGAACTGACCGGTTCGCACATCATAAGCACGAATATGCCCCGGTGCAGCATCAGATGTTTCATTAACCCGACTGCCTACAATGTATAAATCTTTATAGATGATTCCAGGCGTGGTGGCTGTAACATAAGCATCCTTTGCAGGCCGGTCGAGGTGATCGTGCATATCAACCTTACCATCCGTGCCGAAACTTTTAATGAGCCGACCGTTTACCGCATTAATGGCATAGATATATGAACCCGCGCAAAAGATGATCCGCTTATCGTCACCATTTTCCCAATAAGTTACCCCGCGGTTATTATTGAGGATAAACCTGATTGAGGTTGCGGTATTAATATCTTTCTGATCGGGATCGAAAACCCATGTCTGCTCGCCTGTTGCGGCATCGAGCGCAATCAATTTTAAAAGCGGTGTGGTAGCATAAAGCACCCCATCAACAATAATAGGGTTACACTGGATCTGCGAATGCGAAACCGTATCAGCATCATGAGTATGATGTACCCAGGCAACTTTTAAATCTTTAACATTATTGGTGTCGATCTGATTTAAGGATGAGTAACGGGTATTCTCCTTACTCCCGCCATAAACCCTCCAGCCATTGTTATCTGTACTTTTAGTTTTGCATGATGATGCCAGTATTCCGGCAAGCATAGCTATCCATAGTGTATTCGAGCTTTTCATACCTGCTATTTAATCTTAGCAGCATATTTAATCCCACCCAAAATATGTTTCAGAAAAAGCGGATCGGTGTATGATTCGTCGGTATGGCCAAGCACTGTGGTAAAGGCACGGCCACCATCGTACTCATGGTACCAGCTTATCGGGTGGTTATCGCCGTTTTCGCCACCGGTGTAGCTTTTTTCATCTATAGTGATCAGCACATGCAAACCTTTGGCTATGTACTTAAAGTTATACCATTCATCAAGCTTGCTCCAGGTATCGGGCATGCCTTTGGTGGCAATAAAAGAGTGATCAACAATATATAAGGTAGCCTGCTGCGGTTTTGGATGTTTAGAGAAATAAGCGCCCGCTAAATCGCCGTACCAGGGCCAGTCGTACTCGGTATCGGTAGCGGCATGGATACCCACAAAGCCTTTGCCCGATTTGATATACTTTTTAAAAGCTTCCTGCTGCTCATCGTTCAGCACGTCGCCGGTGGTGCTCAGAAAAATCACCGCATCATATTTCTTTAAATTACTTTCGGTAAATAAAGCCGAGTTGGTTGTAGTATCAACGCTGAAGCCATTCTCCTGTCCCAGTTTAATAATAGCCGGGATCCCCACAGCTATTGAGGCATGATGAAAGCCGGCAGTTTTACTGAATATAAGTACAGATTTTGCAAAAGCAGATACGGTAACAAGCCCTATCAAGACTGTTAAAAATAAACGACGCATATTAGTTTTTCTTAGGTTAATAATTGGCCGGTAATATAGTGAGGTTTAATTACAAACCCATAGCCCTTAATGCTTTGTAGCTCTCTTTAAGGCTGGCATAAGCATCTTTCGGCATATCATGTTCTACAAAATAGTGCTTTACACCACCTGTAGCTGTATTTGCCAGGATGGATTTAAAATCAACCACCCCGCTCCCAACCGGGCCAAGGTTAGAGTCGCCGCTAATATCTTTCATGTGCAGCAAAGGGAAACGGCCGGGGTATTGGGCAAACAGTTTAGGGATGTTTACGCGTGCTTTGGTTGCCCAGGCCACATCGAGTTCCATTTTTACCAGGTTGCTGTCTGTTTCCTCTAACAGCATATAGTATGGCGTTTTGTTATCAATTTTGTTAAACTCCATATCGTGATTATGGTAGCAAAACTGTATGCCTACCTTTTTACAGGCTTCGCCGGTTTTATTGAGAATACCTATCGAGCTTTTAACATCCTCGAGAGTTTCTGTTGGGATATTGGCGCATACCAAATAAGATATATGGCCTTCTGCAGCCTGGTCTACCAGCTCTTGCATATTATTTTTTAGGTTTTTAAGTGCCGAGATATCCAACACTTTACCATCAGCGCCTTTTGGCATTACAGCACCTTTTGGTAATTTAAATGGCGCACCTAAAACATGATGCGATTTCCACGAAAGCCCTAACTTTTTACACAATGCGGCAAACTGTTTGGGGGTCATACCATAATAACCCGGCTGTTTGCTAAAGGCCGATTCTATTTCGGTATAGCCAATGGCGGCCACTTTTCTGAGCGCAGCTTCAACATCTTCGTCAATGGTATCAAACAAAGTAAATAGCTGTACCCCAAGCGGGTGATTAGCTGCATTAAAAAACGCGGCATGTGCTTCGGATAAAAAGAGCGTGCTTAAGCTAAGCACGCCGGTACTTTTCAGGAAATTTCTTCTGTTTATCATGTTATTTAGGTTTGGAATAACTAAAGATATTTAAATTGCGTCAATAAAACACAATGATTTTAAACAGTGTAATTGTTTCTGAAGGATATAGGTCCTGAATAGGAAAGGCTTGTGCGCTTCCCTCCCTCCTTGGGGACTTACTGTGTACCACATATTTGTCCCCCTTCAGTCTCTACCCCTTATTAACGTTGGTAGTATTAGCAATGTCGCTGCATTCCCTTTTTAAGGAATAGCCCATGATTAAGACAGCTTTACAAAATTCCCTCCCCACGGGAGGGTGCGGATGGTAGTGTAATGGCAGGGAGGGGTTAAGTTTGCTAAGCAAATCGCACAAAACCCTCCCTACACCCTCCCAGGGAAGGAATCGCACATTTCCCCTCGCTTCCTGTAAACAACCTGTCTAATCATGGGCGATTACTCTTTAAAGGGGAATGCAAAGGCATTGCTAATGCTCTTGCTTTAATAAGGGGTACAAATTGCAGCAGGTTAAAAATTGTCCAAACGGAACTCCGCAAATGATTTATAAATCCTACCTGATTTCGAATGTATAATTTCCGGCCTGCACCTCATATAAACCCTGCGCAACTGTTAATTGTTTATTATTTAGATAAACTGCTTTACCTAACGGGAACCTGATAGCAGCTGTCGAATTTGGCGGTACGGTTGCCTGATAAATTATCTTACCATTCTCCTTTTTCCACGAAGAAACAATTTCGCCATACGGCCCGGTGTGCTTTGCTTCAAATTGATTTAAGCCTTCAACAAAATTAGGTTCCAATAAAATGTGCTTAAACCCAGGACTGGCAGGATCAATTTTGATCCCGGCTATCCCTTTATACAACCAGGCATTAATTTCGCCGAACATAATGTGGTTAAGCGAAATATCTGATGCGGCATCAATATTCCAGTTTTCGTACAGTGTGGTCGCGTTGTTCACAATCCACCAGCCCCATGAGGGGTAAGTTTCCTGCGATGCTACTTTGTAAGCAATATCAGTATATCCATTATCGCTCAAAGCACCCAGTATCGCTTTGGCGCCTAAAATACCAACATCCAAATGGTAGTTATCGGCGGCAACACGTTTAGCCAGGTTGGCTGCAACTTTAGCCTTTAAACCTTCTGGCACCAAGCCCCAGTATAGCGGCATGCTTAACTCGGTTTGCAAACCCTCGCCATACATACCTGTAGCGCGGTTTAGGTATTTAGCGTTGATGGCGTTTTTAATTTTGTTAGCCAGTGCCGTATACTTCAAATAATCAACCTGTTTACCTAATAACTTGGCAGCTTTAGCCAAAATATTGGCATCGGTGTAATAATAGGTAGATGTAATTAACTCCACCGGCGAAACCGATTTTACAGGCACCCAATCGCCCAAACCCCATGAGGTTAGGCCCATTGGGGTGATACCATCAATGTGATCAACGTATAATTTAATGTTGTCGTAGCAATCGGCAAGTAGTTTTTTATCACCATAAAACATATAAATATTCCAGGGGATAATGGCGATGGTGCTTGTCCAGTCCGGCCCGTTTGCCCAGGAGTAACCCCAGCCACTGGTGGGGATAATGGCAGGCAGTACGCCGTTGGGTTGCTGCTCGTCGCGGTGGTCGGCCAACCATTTTTCGTAAATAGTGATACCGTCGAAGCCATACAAGCCGGTTTCTACGGCAATATGGGCATCACCCGTCCAGCCATTCTTTTCGCGCTGCGGGCAATCAGTTGGGTAACCAAACAGGTTACTTAAGTACGAATTATTGGTGGCCTGCCATATTTTATTGATAGTAGGGTTTGACGAACTGATGGTGCCGATTGGCTGCACATCGCTATGCATAAATACGCCGGTCAGGTTTTCTTTAGTCAGCTGTACAGGTTTGTTGCTGGTCAGTTCTACATACTGAAAACCCTTATAGTTAAACTTCGGCGAGAATGTTTCTTCGCCCTTGCCGCTCAGCGTATAAATATCGGTTTGGAAAGGATCGGTATCATCAGTAGGGCGATAATGTAGGTCGATATTCGACTGATCGACATGCCCGTTCTTGTACAAACGCTCGGCATGTTTGAGGCGAA
>CAHJXH010000244.1 GCA_903644075.1 Sphingobacteriaceae bacterium
AAGATTACCAATGCGACCGTACCTGGTGGGGGGCTGAACTTTGCAAAAAATTAGGTTCAGAAAACTTTAAATTGCTGTACGATATTTATCACATGCAGATTGATGAGGGCGATATTATCACCAACATTAACCAGTATCATCATTACATAGCGCATTACCATACCGGCGGCGTACCCGGCCGTTATGATATTGACGATACACAGGAACTTTACTACCCGGCTATTATGCGGGCCATTGTGGCTACAGGCTTTAAAGGTTTTGTGGCACAAGAGTTTACGCCGAAAGATCCCAAGAATAAAATAGCGGCTTTACGCAAGTGCGTACACATTTGTGATGTGTAAACACTGCTTCCAATTAAACCGAATTATAAACTAAAAATACATCGACATGACTACCAGAAGAGCATTTTTAACCCAGGCAGCCTTGTTTGCTACAGGCGCTTTATTAATGCCCAAGTTAACATCTGCAAAAATAGATGGCAAAGCCGGTTTACAGCTTTACAGCCTTCGCGAGCAATTACCAAAAGACCCGAAAGGGGTTATTGCCAAAATAGCGGAAGCGGGTTATAAAGAAGTTGAAACTTATGGTTACAGTAAAGAGCATGGCTTTTTCGGCCTGAGCGCTGCTGATTTCAGTAAGCTTTTAAAAGCGAATGGCTTAACTACACCAAGCGGCCACTATAACATGGATAGCTTGTTTGAAGGTAAATTTGGCGAACTGGACGAGGCTATCGAGGCTGCGCGCATTACCGGTCAGCAGTATGTGACTATCCCTTACCTGAACGAGAAATTCCGCAAAACAGCTGCCGATTTAAAGAATGTTGCTGCTAAAGTAAACCTGGCTGAGGAGCGAGCTAAAAAGGCGGGTTTAAAAATCGCTTACCATAATCACAACTTCGAGTTTGATAATATTGAAGGAACATCTTTGTACGAAACATTGGCCAAAGAAACTACGGTTACGTTAGAGATGGACCTGTATTGGGCTGTACGCTCTAATCAGGACCCTATCAAATGGTTTGAGAAATATCCGGGACGTTTCCACATGGTACACGTGAAGGATATGGACAAAGGCCAGCCCGAGTTGAACACCGAGGTTGGTAAAGGTTCTATCGATTTCAAAAGCATTTTTGCCAAAGCGAAACTGGCCGGCATCAAACATTATATTGTTGAGCAGGAGAATTTCAAGATAGACCCATACGTGAGTATTACCGAAAGCAGCAGATATTTAAGAAACGTATTGTTAGGTTAATTGTAGTATTATGATGAAAGCAAAATTAATTTGCACTGCTTTATTGGCCGGAGGCTTTTATATGGCACAAGCACAACAAACCGCAAAACCAGAGGATACCGAAGTTTATACTCCGGTACCGCCAAAGGTTACACCTGGTAAAATAGAATACAAAGGCGCACCTTCAGACGCTATCGTTTTGTTCGATGGTAAAAACCTGGATGCCTGGAAATCTGTAGATAACGACGGCCCTGCACTATGGACTGTTGGCAGTGGTATTGTAACCGTTAAAAAGGGTACAGGCAATATCGAAACCAAACAAAAATTCACCAATTACCAGTTACACATCGAGTGGCGCGTACCTGCAAACATCACAGGCGAAGGCCAGGCGCGCGGCAATAGCGGCGTGTTTTTAGCCTCGATAGGTAAAGGCGATGCCGGTTACGAGTTACAGGTATTGGATAATTACGAGAACAAAACTTATACTAACGGCATGGCTGGCAGTATTTACAAGCAATTTGTTCCGTTGGCCAACCCTTCCCTTAAACCGGGCGAGTGGCAAACCTACGATGTGATATGGACAGCCCCAACCTTTAACGAAGATGGTACTGTAAAATCACCTGCACGTGTAACTGTAATTTTTAACGGTGTACTGGTACAAAATAATGTAACCCTTTTAGGCCCAACGCAATATATCGGCAAACCATCATACAGCGTTAAACACGGCGCAGCACCCATTAAACTGCAAGCCCACGGCGATAAAAGCGAACCGGATAGCTTTAGAAATATTTGGGTAAGAGAACTGCCGAATTAATTAGAATCAAGAATAGAGAGCCAAGAATCAAGACTTGGACGTAAAATAAGAAAGGCAAACGATATCGTTTGCCTTTCTTATTTTATAACTCGCAATGACAAATTTTTAAACCGATTGAAAACCTGCTCCCACAAACCGTAAATATCCTAATCATTGTGGCATCTTAATTTTCGGACAGCACAATATTGGCCCCAGCACACACCTTTATAGAAAATTGAGCAGCCACGAGTTCTTTCTTGGTACTTCTTTCTTGCGGAAAGAAAGAAGTACATCCACTGACGATTAATACATCACACTACCATTCCTAATGAAAAACGGATTTCCGCGTTATTGTAGGTAGTGCTGATCGGTCTGAAATTATTAATATGTGTTTATTTTTATAGGTATTAATGAGCTCCCTACGGTCGGTTGTCTTCGTACCTCACAATGACGTGCGCAGGGGTACGACTTGTTAAGCATGTCTTGATTCTTGTATCTTGTTTCTATAAACTTGCTTCTATTTTCCTAACTTGTCCTTACTCATTAACATCACCAATGAATAAACAGCAAATACTCGATTATTTAAAAGAACACGATATAAAGCACATCAAATTTGCCTTCGCCGATATGGACGGCATATTGCGCGGAAAGGTAATTCACACCCAAAAGTTTACCGAAGGACTGGATATGGGTTACGGCTTTTGCGATGTAGTATTTGGCTGGGACAGTAACGATAATTGCTACGATAATGTGAACGTTACCGGCTGGCATACCGGCTACCCCGATAAACCTTGCCGCATCGATCTCTCTACTTTCCGAACCATCCCCTGGCAAAATAATATTCCTTTTTTTCTGGGCGATTTTAGCGGAGAAGGAAATGAAACCGTGCCTTGTCCACGTACACTTTTAAAAAGTATTGCTAAAGAATGCGAGGATATGGGCTATCATCCCGAGTTTGCGCAGGAGTTTGAGTGGTTTAATTTTAAAGAAACGCCGCAATCGCTGGAGCAAAAATCTTTCAATCATTTAGAACCGCTTACGCCGGGCATGTTTGGCTATTCCATCATTCGCCCATCGCAGCAAAGCGATTTTTATTTTGATCTGGTAAACCTGTTAGAGCAATTCGGCATTCCGCTCGAAGGTTTGCATACCGAAACCGGACCGGGCGTATACGAGGCTGCCATTATCCATGACCATGTTTTGGCTGCTGCCGATAAAGCCGTTTTGTTTAAAAACGCGGTGAAAGAAATTGCATCCAAACACGGCATCACCGCCACATTTATGGCTAAATGGAACCATGACCTGCCGGGCTGTAGCGGGCACGTACACCAAAGTTTGTGGAGCAAGGATAAAACCACTAACTTTTTTTACGAAGAAACCGCAGAGCATAAAATGAGCGACCTGATGAAGCATTATCTCGCTGGTCAGCTTTATTGCCTGCCTCATATTGTGCCTATGTACGCTCCTACCATTAACAGTTACAAGCGCTTGGTTGAAGGTGCCTGGGCACCAACTACCATTACCTGGGGAGTGGATAACCGCACTACCGCTTTCCGCGTTTTAAATCCATCGCCTAAATATACCAGGCTGGAAACAAGGATACCGGGATCGGATACTAACCCATATCTGGCTTTATCTGCTGCGCTGGCTTCGGGCTTGTATGGCATAAAACATAAGCTCCCGTTAACTATTCCACCCGTGGTAGGTAATGGATATACCGAAAAAGGCAACGGCAGCATTGCAGGTAATTTACTGGATGCAGCCACTACTATGGCAAATTCGAGTGTTGCAAAAGAATTATTTGGTGATACCTTTACAGAACATTTTTGCCGTACCCGCATTTGGGAATGGCGCCAGTTTGCCAAACATGTAAGCGACTGGGAACTAAAAAGATATTTTGAAATTATTTAATCCTCAAGGGATTAAACACCAATTATGGAACACGAATTAAGCACGCTTATCATCAGAAAAGCATGGGAAGGCTATGATGCGTCGCGCACTATACGCAGCATTGAAGATATAAGCGCCAATGTATCAACTAACCAGGTTTTCCGCATCACGTTTGATGATGATGATATTATTATAGCCAAACTTTCGAGCTTTGGCCAGTACGAATATTTTAAAGAAGACCACCGCATTATACAAAGCCTGTCTAACAACCTCCTTTATCCGTTCGAGAATTTTTTAGCCCGGTCACTGTTGAAAAACAACCGGGTTTATATGTACCGCTATCGCCATGGTAAAACAGATGCCTGGGTAGTTTTTTATAACCCAACCCGTATTTTGGAGCGCATGCCGCGACGTTTAGAAGAAAACAACATCCGTAAGCTGGCGCAGCAGGCAGCCAAATTTCACAAAGCTTGCTCGCGGGCCAGTAAAATTCTGCCCAAATCGTCCAAAACCATGCGGAAGGATATTAACTCGCTGCTGGATCAGATCAATACCGACGAAAGCCGTTTCGGCAGCCGCGCCAATGTGGATTTGCTGAAGTATCACTGCGATTTATACCTGAAAGGCCGTGCCAAATACGCTGCCAATACTTTCGAAACTATCCCGGTTTTTATCGACTGGAATATCGGCAACTTCTCGGTAACCAATAAGCAGGAATTCTATTCGCGCTGGGATTACGATTGGTTTAGGATGAGCAACCGAATTATGGATTTTTACTTCTTTAGCCGTGTGGCATCAGACGTGGGCGACCGTACTGTTTTCAGCTATTATATTACCACACTTACAGAAGACCGCTTCATTCTCTTTTTACAGGAATACCACAAGCTGAACCCGCTCACGGCCAACGAGGTTTATTTTATGAAAGAGGCCTATCGGTTCTTTATCCTTAATTATGTGATTAAGGATGGTAAGCACTTTTTCCACGAGCAATATGCCCAAAAGCTACAGCAGGAAGCTTACGATATTTACCTGCCATCGGTTGATCGTGATTTTGATGCGAAGATAATTTTAGACGCTTTAAAGATTAAATATTAACACTATCAGCAGCCCCAACCCTTTTAAGATGATCCAGACAGAAGACTTTAAAACCATAATAGACCAGTACAAGGTTATATTTTTTGATGCCTTCGGAGTTATTAAAAACTACAAGGGTTTGGTGCCGGGTATGGACGAGACTTTTGCCTACCTCAAAGCCACCCAGAAAGAATATTATATTGTAACTAACGATGCCTCGCGCAGTCCGCTGCAACTGGCGGCATCTTTCAAAAAGCTGGGACTGAAAATGATTACGCCCGAGCGGATCATTTCATCGGGAATGCTGGCCAAAGAGTACTTGGATTTGAAAGTGAATGACGGCATCGTTGCTTACCTAGGCACATCAAATTCGGCACACTACATTGATAATTCGGGCCTGCATACTTTACCCGTTAGCGCGATAGATGAAAGTAATATAGACCAGGTAAACGCCCTCGTTTTTTTGGACGATGAGGGCTTCGACTGGTTCCGTGATCTCAATAAAACGGTAAACATCCTCCGCCGGCGCAACATCCCAACCATAGTGGCCAATACAGATTATGCCTACCCGCTTAACATGCACGATGTAAATATTGCCATTGGCGGTATTGCCAGCATGATCCACCAGATTGTGGGCAAACGCTTCATCAACTTCGGCAAACCCGATTCGCTGATGTTCACTTTCGCTTATGACCAGGTACGCAAATCCAACCCAACAATCACCAAAAAAGAAATCCTGATGATTGGCGATACACTCCAAACCGACATCCTCGGCGGCAACAAGTTCGGGCTTGATACCATGCTGGTGCTAAGCGGCAACACCCTCGCCACCGATGCCGAAACCCGCATCACCTCAACCGGTATTGTGCCTACTTATATTTGTGAGAAAGCAGTGATTGGTTAAGAGAGGCAAGAATCGGGAATCAAGAATCAAGACGAAAAACTGTCATTGCACCTTGCACGTCATTGCGAGCGATAGCGTGGCAATCTCAGACCTATTGGCGCTAACTTACATATAGCAGAAGTTACTATGAATGTGTTGTGCTGAACTAATATCAGTCAATCGCCGCGGGTTGGGCTGTTACTTTTCGCTTGATCCAAATTAACCAAAAGATCAAGATGCAAAAAAGCTCCACCGCTCTGTAAGTCGGGGATTCCTTCGTTCTTCGCAATGACGTATTTTATGATAGGAAGTCTTGGCTTCTGTTTCTTGTCTCTTGCTTCTACCTTCCCTATATTTGATAGAAACACCATCATACCATGATAAAGCGTACCCCCGAACTTAACAGAAGAAAATTTATCAGCACAGCCGCGCTTGGCTCGGCAGTACTGTTAACATCGCTACTAGTAACTTCAGCATCAAACCTCCTGATAACTGCTGAACCCGTAACGGTAGGCCAGATTATGGATCTGTTTATTAAGGAAGTGCCTAGCGCACCCTTCCCGGGCACCGTTGATACACTGAAAAGCGGCAGCCGCGATACTGTGGTTACCGGCGTGGTAACCACCATGTTTGCTACGATAGATGTGATAAGGAAAACGATAGCGTTGGGTGCCAACTTTATCATAGCGCACGAGCCCACCTTCTACAACCACCGCGACGAAACCAAATGGCTGGAGAACGACGACGTTTACAATTACAAAGCCAACCTACTGAAACAGCACAACATATCCGTGTGGCGTAACCATGATGATATACATAGCATGAAGGTGGATGCCGTTAGAAATGCACTGGCCCAG
>CAHJXH010000245.1 GCA_903644075.1 Sphingobacteriaceae bacterium
TATTTTCAATGAGTATGGCGCTATCCGGTACATTAAATTGTTTCAACTGCCGATAAACCCAATCGCCTTCGGTAAATCCATCAGGGTCGAGGCTGCCGTTGCCGCTGGTAATTAATATATGCGATGCTTGCCCACTTGTATATAATTTCAGGCCTTGTATAAAACGGTCAGATGCTCCGTTAAACATACCGGTGCTGTCTGCTTTCTCAGATGTAAATCCACCCAAAACAATTACACAGCTGTAATGGGTATCAGGGGGCAACTTAGCGGGTGGATAATCCCACAGATTGGCAAATTTATTAAGCAGTAGCGGAATCGAAAAAATGTAAAATACTACAAGCGCAGCTATTAATAACCGTTGCTTTTTTTTAGGGTTTTTATGAATTACAGCTGCAACTAAAACTACGATTACCCAGGTAATTGGAAAAAGCAGGAAGAGTAGTACTTTGGATAGGATGAACATACTTTAGTTACGGCCTTGGCTTATTGTTGGTTGCCTCATTGCCAATGCGTTTAACCAGCATGGTATAATGCGTTGTTTCGGTATCGCCCAATTTTAAAACAGGCATCCTATCGGCCGATTGCAATTTAACTACCGGCATGTTACTGTTGAAATTATCAGGCTGTGGCGGTGTGTTTTGCAATGGTTGCAACGGAGTTAATTGCGTGTATGGTGTAGCTTGTGGCGCTTTATAAGTAAACGAAGTGTCAATTTTAAAATGGGGCAATTGGCCCGATAATGTTTTAGAACTATCGAGCGGGGCTAACTTATAGCTATTTAAACTTTGTGCTTTTGCTAAAGCACTGCAAACAATAATACAACCGGTTATAATAATTGCTTTATTCATGGTTTAGTATGTAATAATTCAAATCTAAAATTTTTGCTGATAGTAGAAAAGTGAAAAGTGTTAAATATGATGTTTACTGTCATCAACAAATTAAGCCTTTAGTGGTTTATATGTAAAGACAAGCACAGCTGCTTATCATTTAACATCAACCACCATGAAAAATTATGAAACCTTAGTGGATGCCACTAATGATCTTTTACAGAGAGGATATACTGCAAACTTAAGTTTTGAGGACGGTACAGACAGTATTCAGGATAAATCACAAAACATTCAGCTTACTGCCGACGATTTTGAGGTAGATGAGTTTTACCGTTTCGAGGGCGCAAGTAACCCATCTGATATGTCAATCGTATATGCTATATCTTCAACTAAATATAACCTGAAAGGTGTTTTGGTTGATGCTTATGGCGTTTATGCCAATACCAGCTCATCGGCAATTGAGGCTAAATTACACCACGGCCAGATAGGTGACCACCTGCATGGCGAGGATCGCCCTACGGCTTCAAATTAAAAATATACACCGATTTGAATCTTTAAAACATCCCAATTTCTACCCCCTTATTAAAGTTTGTAACATTAGCAATGCCGTTGCCTTCCCCTTTTAAGGGGAAAACTACTGTCAGTGCTCCTTGCAAAAACGTTAATAAGGGGTAAGATTTAAGTTGATTTGACTTGCAAATCGTTAAGCGAGGGGATGTAAATAAGCTAATAACTTTTCGCCCTTGCTTTGTATGGCAGGGCTCCCGTCGCGCATCAGGTATTCTAACTGGGCCGATAGTTCTTCGGCTATCCAGGGGTAACGGTGGCGCAGGTTAAACAAGGCTTCGGTAGCGAATGATTTTACGGCCACCAGCACTTTAGGGTCAATCACCCAATCAAAACACTGGTTAATTACCGGTTCCATATCAATTTCAAATAATTGCTGTTTAATACTTGGCGAGGCCTGCGGTGCAGTTATATGCATGGCTATTTTAGCGTAATGGCGCTTACAACTGCCATGATTGATGTATGGGAAACTGCTAACCAGGTATTCCAGATCAGTAATATAGGCATCTGGTCGTTGCAAAAAAAGGTTTTCCAGCAACCATGCAGCTCTGAAAGCTATCTTTTTATTGTCATAAAATGTAAGCTCTATCAGGTCGCGAAGTTTAAAATTCTTATGTTGCAGAATTGCTGTTAATTCGAGCACTTTGGTTTTACCCATCGTAGCATTAATCTGCTGTAACAGTTGATCTTTATTAAGCATTGTGACAAAAGCCCGGAGATTATAAGGTTTGCGGTTACCGTTTGTACGCAAAGGCTTAATTAAGGTTGCAAAAATATGTTTACAGCGGCGATGCCGGTTGGCCCCATGGCTTGTTTTAAGGTAAAAATTATACATTTGCTGCATATATAATACATTAATACATGGTTAAATTTAACCGTTTTACATTAAATAACGGCCTTCGCGTGCTTGTGCACGAAGATAATACAACACCCATGGCGGTGGTAAATATACTGTACGATGTGGGTGCGCGCGACGAAGATGAGTCGCAAACCGGCTTCGCGCACTTGTTTGAACACCTCATGTTTGGCGGCTCTGTAAACATACCCACATACGACGAACCCTTACAACGTGTAGGCGGCGAAAACAATGCTTTCACCAGTAATGATATTACAAATTATTACGTTACCCTGCCTGCCGTAAACCTCGAAACAGCTTTCTGGCTGGAGAGCGACCGCATGCTGAGCCTGGCCTTTAGCGAAAAAAGCTTGGAAGTGCAACGTAATGTAGTAATGGAAGAGTTTAAGCAACGCTACCTTAACCAGCCTTATGGCGATGTGTGGCTGCGTTTGCGCCCTATGGTGTACAAGCAACACCCTTACCGCTGGGCTACCATTGGTAAAGAACTTTCGCATATCGAAAACGCACATATTGATGATGTTAAGGCATTCTTCAAAAAACATTACACCCCGCAAAATGCCATTATGGTAGTTGGGGGTGATGTGAAAACTGAAGACATAAAAGCCCTTGCCGAAAAATGGTTCGGGCCGATACCCGCAGGCGAGAAATATGTACGCAATATTCCGCAGGAACCAGAGCAGCACGAAGAGCGCCGCGAATCAGTTACTGCAAAAGTGCCGTTGAATGATGTTTACATTGCTTTCCAGGCACCGGGCAGGATGGAAGATGGTTATTACGCAGTCGACCTGATGGGCGATGTACTGTCGCGCGGTAACTCATCACGTTTGTACCGCAGCTTAGTAAAAGATCAGCAATTGTTTAGCGATATCCATGCTTACATGACAGGCAGTTTCGATACCGGCATGTTTGTAGTAGAAGGTAAACCGCTGGAAACCGTTTCTATAGAACAAGCTGAAGCTGCGATATGGGAACAACTGGAGTTGTTAAAACAAAACGATGTTCCGGCTGATGAATTGACCAAGGTGAAAAACAAAACAGAATCGACCCTGATGTTCTCAGAAATGTCATTGCTTGATAAAGCCATGAACCTTGCTTACTACGAGCTATTGGGCGATGGTGATTTATTGAACCAGGAAGCCGACCATTATTTACACATTACTGCAGCGCAGATCAGGGAACAGGCGAACCGAATATTCCGGAAGGATAATTCGTCGACCTTAATTTACCTGGCCGAACAAAACACTGCAGAAGAAATAGAAACTGATAAATCTCAGTATTAAGATGTTAGACAGAACCTTAGCGCCACATTTTGGTGCAATAGAACGTATTAAACTGCTTGAACCAGGGCACATTAAACTGCCAAACGGTTGTAACTTGTACTACTTTAATTCTGGCGAGCAGGATTTGGTGCGGATAGAATGGGTATTTGGCAACCTTCGCTTTAACCCGGCTAAGCCGTTATTAAACAGTGCGGTAGTAAGCATGCTTACCGAGGGTACCAGCAAACTTTCGGCCTCACAGATTGCCGATCACATTGATTTTTACGGTGCCTTTTTGCAGTCGGAATTTGGCTACGATCATTCGGTAGTTACCTTATACAGCCTGAGCAAACATTTGGGCAGTACCTTGCCGGTAATAAAAGATATGGTTACAGATTCTGTTTTCCCCGAAAGCGAATTGGAAACTTATGTGCGTAACCAGCAGCAAAAATTACAGGTAAGCCTGCAAAAAAATGATGTGGTAGCACGCCGCACCTTTAATAAAGCCATGAACGGCGATTCGGTATACGGACTTGCTGCCGATGCTGTAGATTATCAGCAATTGCAGCGCGAGGATATGCTGGCACATTTTAAACAAATGTATCAGCCATCAAACTGTACCATATTTTTGGCCGGTAAAATTGATGACAGCATCCTAAGGCTGATCACTGATGCCTTTGGCGATACCTGGGTTAACGGTACTGAAACTGCAGACACAACCCAGCCTGAGCTGACTTCGGCCGAAGAACATTTTTATTATATCGAAAAGCCCGACGCCATACAATCGGCTATCCGTATCGGTACACGCAGCATCAATCGCTCGCATCCCGATTTTCCGGCTATGCAAGTGTTAAATACTATATTGGGTGGTTATTTTGGCTCAAGGCTAATGGCCAATATCCGCGAGGATAAAGGTTATACCTATGGCATTGGCTCGGGCGTAACTTCCTTAAAACACGGCGGTTCCTTATTCATCGCTACCGAAGTAGGAGCCGATGTTTGCCGTGATACTTTATCAGAAATTGAAAAAGAGATCAATCTCCTTAAAACCGAACTGGTACCGCAGGAAGAATTGGATTTAGTGCGTAATTACATGCTGGGCTCACTATTAGGTAGCCTGGAGAATGTGTTTTCCCATGCCGATAAGTTCAAGAACGTATACTTCGCAGGTCTCGATTATACCTATTACGACCGCTATACCAACATCATCAAAGCCATTACCCCGCAGGATATTTTAAGCCTGGCGAACAAGTATCTGGATTTTGATCAAATGTATAAGGTGATAGTAGGGAAGTATTAGAATTTTGGATTTCGGATATCCGATTTCGGATTTACCGTGGCATTTTCAACCAAGCACGTTTAACCTCGCAATGACGTGCTTGGTGGTAAATCCGAAATCGAACATCCGAATTCCGAAATAAAGAAATTGTAATCTTAATGCTATATAATCGGGTTTAATAACAAAATCCGAAATCGAACATCCGAAATCCGAAATAATTGCTACCTTTGCCCGGCAAGTAATCAATCCCAAAATATTATTTGCCATGCTCGATTCCTCTAAATTTATCGCCGAAGGTTTAACGTATGATGATGTGCTGCTTATACCGGCATACTCAGAAGTACTACCCCGTGATGTTGATACCAGCTCTTATTTAACCCGTACTATTAAACTTAATGTGCCTATTGTTTCTGCAGCAATGGATACTGTTACCGGTTCGCAACTGGCTATTGCCATTGCACAGGCGGGCGGTATAGGCATACTGCATAAAAACATGAGCATACAGGCCCAGGCCGATGAGGTACGCCGTGTAAAACGTTCTGAAAGCGGTATGATCCAGGACCCGGTTACCCTACATGAAGATGCTTTGATAGGCGATGCGGTTAAAATAATGCGCGAATACCGTGTAGGTGGTATCCCAATCATCAGCGCAGATAATACATTGGTAGGTATTATCACCAACCGCGATTTACGTTTCCAGAAAGATATGAACATCCCGGTACGTGATGTAATGACCAAGGAAAACCTAATCGTAGCGCCAAAAGGGACGGACTTGGTACAGGCCGAAGAAATACTCCAAAACCATAAAATTGAAAAACTGCTGGTTGTAGATAAAGACTACAAACTGGTAGGGCTGATCACTTTTAAAGATATTCAGAAATTTAAGAATTACCCTAAAGCCTGTAAAGACGAGCATGGCCGCCTGCGTGTTGGCGCTGCCGTTGGCGTATCTGGCGATAACCTGGAGCGTGTAAAAGCCCTGGTTGCTGCAGGTGTTGATGTTATTACGGTTGATACTGCGCATGGACACTCTAAAGGTGTAATTGATATGGTTAAAGCTACCAAACAGCTTTTTCCTAACCTGCAGGTTATTGCCGGTAACATTGCCACTGCCGAAGCTGCCCGTGCACTTGCAGATGCTGGTGCGGATGCTGTTAAAGTAGGTATTGGCCCGGGTTCTATCTGTACCACCCGTATTGTGGCTGGGGTAGGTGTACCGCAATTATATGCAGTTTACGAGTGCGCCCAGGCCCTTAAAGGCACAGGCATCCCGGTTATTGCCGATGGTGGTATTAAACAAACCGGCGATATTGTAAAGGCTATTGCAGCAGGAGCAAGTTCTATCATGGCAGGTTCGCTATTTGCCGGTGTAGAAGAATCACCAGGCGAAACCATCATTTATGAAGGCCGTAAGTTTAAATCTTACCGCGGTATGGGGTCGGTCGATGCGATGGAACAAGGCTCTAAAGACCGCTATTTCCAGGATGAAACCGATGTGGTAACCAAGCTGGTGCCTGAAGGCATTGTTGGCCGCGTACCATACAAAGGCACCCTTGCCGAAGTAATTTACCAATATGTAGGTGGTTTACGTGCAGGCATGCACTACTGTGGTTCTACTAATATTACCGACCTGCAGGATGCCAAATTTGTACGCATCACCGCAGCCGGCATGCGCGAATCGCACCCACACGATATTACTATTACTAAAGAATCTCCGAACTATACAAGATAAGTTTATGGTTGATTAGGTTGATTGAGTTGATTAAGTTAAGCTGTTGATTAAGTTGAATTGTTGGTAAAATAATAAAAACATATTTGATGAAGAGGGTTTAACCTAATCAACCTAATCAACCTAATCAACCTAATCAACCTAATCAACCTAATCAACCTAATCAACCTAATCAACCTAATCAA
>CAHJXH010000246.1 GCA_903644075.1 Sphingobacteriaceae bacterium
TCAGGTGTAACTTCACTTTCGTCAACACCTAATTTTTCTACGATAATAGCTTTTACTCTTGAAGCGATATCAGACATGGTCTTTGATGTTTAATTGATTAATAAATTTTCTGTGCAAAGAAAGTCAAATTCTATTAAATATCAAATCTAAAAATCTATGCTTAATTCATAACAAATTTTTAGTGCTACGGTTTGTATTAGTAATTTTACCGGGTTATATATTATATAGTGGTTTTAAATAAGCGGATTTTAAAGTTTGAGATCGATCTGGATTTCGTTCTGATTGCGATAACTTCATCATTGAAGGACTATCGCATCTGCTACTATATTAATAAACAGTTAAATTTTAACTTCATTCGGCAACCAGATTTGGGTGTTGATATTCATCATAGTAACGATCCGGTACTTTTTTCTATCTTTCACCATTATTGGGAAGCAAGCGAAACAGATTTCTATTTTATTGCAAATAAGGGCTCAGACGGCCTTTTAATACCCGAAATGCGTAGCGCTGATTACTTCTTAATGATAAAAAATTATATAGATCCACGGGATTTGGAAGACATGATTACACAGTTAAATAAGTTGCCCGAAATAGTGGCCGCCGTAAAGATTGATCCTAAAAAAATAAAATCCCGTGAAAATCTTTTATTTTAGCGCAAATTTTAAAAAATACTACAGTATAACGACTTTACATATATTAAGTATAGCCAGTTTAACCCCCGCATTAATATGAAATTATCCTATAACAGAACCAAGATTGTGGCTACCATGGGCCCTGCTTCGGCCAAAAAAGAAACTTTACTGGCCATGATCAAAGCAGGCGTAAACATTTGCCGCTTAAACTTTTCGCATGGAAAAGCAGAAGATCACCAGAAAACGATTGATCTGATTCGTGAAATTAACGAGCAGTACAAACTAAACATTGGTATCCTGGCAGATTTACAAGGCCCAAAAATCCGTATCGGTTTGGTAAAAGATGGCGGCATCCATTTGGTTAATGGCAAACATATAAAAATCACTACCAATGAGTGTATTGGTGATGATGAGCAGATCTATATTACTTATGACACCTTCCCTCAGGATGTACACGCTGGCGAAACCATCTTATTAGATGACGGTAAACTGCAGCTTAAAGTAATTGAGACCAACAGAAAAGATACCGTAATATGTGAAGTATTACACGGTGGTATTTTAACCTCACGTAAAGGCGTTAACCTGCCAAACACTAAAGTATCTATCCCAAGCTTAACAGAAGAAGATTTAGTTAACCTGGAACAGGCTTTAGCAAATGATGTAGAGTGGATCGGCCTTTCTTTCGTACGTAACGCAGAGGATATCGTTGAACTGAAACGTATCATCGCACGTAACGGTAAAGCATCATTAGTGATCGCTAAAATTGAGAAACCGGAAGCTATTGATAATATCGACGAAATTATCGCTGTTACAGATGGTGTTATGGTTGCCCGTGGCGACCTTGGTGTTGAAATGCCTTTAGAAGAAGTGCCTTTGCTGCAAAAAATGATTGCACGTAAATGCCGTGCGGCATCTAAACCGGTTATCGTTGCAACTCAAATGCTAGAGTCAATGATCACTACCCCACGCCCAACACGTGCCGAGGTTAACGACGTTGCCAACTCTGTACTGGATGGCGCTGATGCAGTGATGCTAAGCGGCGAAACTTCAGTTGGTGAGTTCCCGGTTATTGTTATCGAAACAATGGCTAAGATCGTTCGTAACGTTGAAGAAAAAGGTTATCCTTACAACAGTAATAAAGAAGTAAACAAAGATGTTACTTCACAAAACTACCTGAGCGATGCACTTTGCAGCTCGGCTGTTTACTTAGCAGAGCACACCAATGCTGTAGGTATTGTATCAATGACTACTTCTGGTTACACTGCTTTCGAAATTTCTGCATACAGACCATATGCTGGCACTTACATCTTTACCTCTAATAGAAACCTGCTTAATGCATTAAGTTTACTGTGGGGCGTTAAAACGTTCTATTATGATGGTTTAGAAAGCACTGATAAAACCATTGCTGATGTTAATGCTGTCCTGAAAGCTGAAAACCTGATTGAAGCTGGTGATGTAGTAATTAATACTGCCGCTGTGCCAATTGCTGCACAAGGCAAAACTAATATGCTGAAAGTAACTGTTATTGACTAACCGGTTACCGCTAAGCAAGAAAAGGGAATGATCAAATGATCATTCCCTTTTTTATTTTTTTACCGGCTTGTTTGTCGGTGATTTTTCTCTGTGGCCTGCGATAAACTATTTATCCGCAATTAACGACCTGTGGGGGTAAGGATTCCGGCTCGCTCTTAATAAACTTCGGCTCTAAAAACCTTGCCTTGTAGTTTACCAATTTTCGCGAAGCGATAATCCCAATACATTCTTAATATACTCATAACGCCGTGTTTTAGTAATGCTTTTGACCAATAATTAAAACAATGGTTTAAAGCATGCCATAATATTTTGTGCTTTAACATGGCGAAAGTATGAAAAATTTCTGAAAAACAATCTAAGTTAATAGTTTTCCACAGGCTTAATCTACTATAAATCAACTAAATAAATTTATAAATTAGTTAATAAAAGCCTTTTTACAAACACGTGTTGATAACTCCGAAACCGCACCAAAGCCTCAGAAAGATAAATTTGAGACAAGCCCCTGTTAATTTTCTCTGATTGATTTGTTGGTTACTTTATTTTAACATAGCCCTAACGTTTCGATAAAGCACGATTAGTAATGTTAATGTACCAACCCTATATATGCTTTAATAAAATATCCACTAGCCCCTATCTGCAGCAAAAGCGCGGGCTTGTCATGGTTCAAGCTTTTATTATATAAATAAGTTAGTCTAATGTGTGGGCCCCGCCGCAAGCGGGGCTTTTTTGTAACCTGTTCACAAAGCTGGCCAAGTCTTATTATTAAACGAAAAGCCATCCGCTGTAAGGCGAATGGCTTCAATCAATAGTTAATTTTTAGTTACTTGCTATAGATATTGCTTGAATTACGATAGCCTGAAGTAGTATTGGTATACCAATCCACATAATTGGCGCCGCTTGACGAAGCCCAATCAGAGAAGTGCAGGTATGCCTGGTTAACCGGCACCGTTTCAATAGGCCAGCTAAATGGCTCACTGAAGTTGATAGCCCACGGCCAGTTTTCTTTCGATAGGTAATAACGGCCTGTAGAAGGTGTAGATGAATCATCACCTGTACCAAATAACGAAGTCTGTGCCTTATCTGTAGGTGCAAAGCCCGGCAGGTGAACCTCGTAGCCACGACGCAGGTTACTAATGAGGAACGGATTGAATGCCGACACGGTTAATGTTGAAGCTGCAACCGGCGTAGCAAAATTCACATCAATAGTGGATGTTTTGCTCACCACCTTATCTTTAGTTGTTAGGGTGTTGATAAAGAACGCACCGTCTGGGTTTTTGATCAAAGCCTCATGGTTATCAAATGGTATAATAACAGCCTTTGTTTGCCCCGCTTCAACCCCATTAGACGCAAAGGTGATATAGTTGCTAATGGTTTGTGCACCCGTAGCCGATGCCACTGCCGATGCCGCAACCGGCAACTGAACACCAAAACCATTATGGAACGAAGCACCTGCAGCGCCCACATTAAAGTTACCTTTTAACTCAACCACCTGGTTTGATGCATTGCTGATAAAGGTATACTGGTAGTTAACCAATAAGTCATTCAAATCATAATCGCCTTTGGTTGGGAAATTATCTTCGAAGGCAATGGTAGCAAAAGTACTTGATGATGGATAGTAACTGATGTAAGCACGGTTTGCATCATTAGGGAACGCATCCTGTGCATCGGCAACGCCATCACCATCTGTATCACCGCCTCTGTCAACAGTAGCAACATTAGTGCTTGATATACCGGTTACCGGGTTAGAAGTTGCATACACAACTAAATCGTTAAAATCATTGTCCGAACTACCTGTCTGTCTGTTTGTATCTTCAAAACCCATTAAATAAAGCTTGTGTACATCATCGTACAACATTACAGTATGCCGTTTTAATGCGGTAGTAGTTTCAGGGTTAAAGCTGTCCTGGGTGTAAAATTTAGTATTGTTGGTATTAACACCGCTGCCAGTCCATCCATTTTGTATTAACACGAAACCAATAGAAGTACCTGCGTTGAAAGTGCCCAGCTTAACTTTATCGCCAGATACCAAACCACCGCCCGAACCCGATGCTGAGGCATTAGGGAAGATATAGGTTATTTTATCAATACCACCCAGTAATGTACCGCCCGAAGACAGCAAAGGAGGGTTGGCAGTTGAATAAGTATAATAAGCCAATGTATTTTGATAACCAGCACCCTCAGAAACAAACGTAACCCATACATCAGATGTAGCAGTTACATTGATAGTATTAACCGCTGTAGTAGCTAAATATTGAGGATGCGATGTAGTTACCGGTGTACCTTCTGGCAATGATGCATTTACGTAAGAAAGTAACGAAGCCGGAACAGCATCGCCGGTTGCTTCTAAATAAGCCGGGCGGCCCAGGTTAGTTGGGCTTGTAAATGCATTCGAACTTGTATAACCTGTAGGGTAACCAATATCGGTAGTAAGTAACCCATTTATACTGATCTTACCTGTTGATGAAGATCCGGTTGCCGTATTGTTAATGGCATCGGGGGTAATGTCACCACTGTAACCTGTTTTACCACCAATAGTAGCGGTAACAGCATTATTGTTAATAACAGCTGTTGCATTGTGCAACAGGCCGATATAGGCCGGATCGATCACTAAATTACCATAATAAGCAGGCACCGTGATTTGGGCAGAAACCTTACCAGACTTGTCTGATACTGCCTTGAAAATGGCCGCACTTGGGTCGGTATTGCCCGGCGCATAAACGCTTACAACAACCCCGGCCAATGGGTTATTACTGTTATCCTGGAGCGTAAGGTTTAAGCTTACATTCTTAGAAGTAGCAAAATTGAACCCATCGGGAGCAATTTTGGTCACCGGCGTAGTTGGACTATCGCCACTCGAGTGATCCTTTTTGCACGATGTAAAAACCGCCACACCCGCAATCAGGCAAAAAGTAAGGAATCTGTTCATAAAATTAACTATCAGTAAATAAATTTATTCGCTTTCTACGGATAGCTTTTTACAAAAGTTTCTTATAACATATATAAATATAAACTATTAGTTATTTTAATATCCAAAAACATAACCAATGATTGATTTTGATTAACCAATAGTACAATTAATAACTATTAGGATAATTAATACACAATTACAACATCTTGTTGCCTCTGTTCATTTTATTCATTTCTCGATTTTGTAACAATTCAGAGTAACCCACTGTCTAAAAGACAAATAGATACCTATAATGAAATTTAACAAATACCTTTTCGTCTTCGTGTTATTAATCAGTATAAGAGCCGCAGCATTTGCACAAACCGACACTATTACTGCCGATAATCACAAACTAATTACGGCCCAGCTTAAACCCGGGCTTAGGCAATATCTGGTATATTTTCAGGTGCCTGCTCAGCCTAAAATGTTAAAGCTATCGCTATGGTTACGCAATATCAGTATCGAAAACTTGCATGGCGAAGATGTATTTGTAACTACCCAACATTGGTATAGCCCTGACACGGCTAGCTATCGCACATTCAGATCCATCAATAAGAAGGCTGATTTTACCCCTATCTTTCATGAAGAAAAAGCGGGTGGAAAATTAAAAGCTTATAATTGGAGCGCAACAAAAATTACCGGTGCCGATACGGTAGCAAATAATACGACTAAAGATTTTGCACTGAATTTTGAACACGCCAACCTGAACTGGAACCTGGATATAGAAACCTTCGAAACGCTACCGCTTGGAGCCAATAAAAGCTTTGCCATCTATTTTTACGATGCAGGTTTAACGCCCCCGGCCTATGTTATTTACAAAGTAATTGGCAGCGAAACCGTAAGCCTTAACGACAATAAAAGCATCGACTGCTGGAAGTTATTTACCGAAGGAAAGATCCCCAATGGTGGCCAGTATACCGAAACCTATTGGATAAGCAAAAAGAACCATGAACTATTAAAAGAAGAAGATTTTTATAATGGCATGTACCGCTATAAAATTAAGCAGCCTGGCATTGCGCAGGATTTATTACAACGATTTAAATAAAGCCCTGACACTAATCTTAATTTTTATCCTGTTTCTTTAACGTAATTAAGATAACGCCATTAGCTGCCTTTGATCCATACAAATCGGTTGCGTTGCTGCCTTTTAAAACATTCACACTTTCTATAGAATTGGCGTTGATATCCTTCATCTCAATAGGTGATATTTCTTTCCCATCTATTAAATACAAGGGAATTTGCATGGATTGAGAACTACTTGCTTTTATACGTATCGTATTTGAGGCAGTCTCAATTGTATCAGATTTTCTGCGTACAGAAGTGATAGTAGTAAAATTATCCGGTTTGCTGTTATCGTACCTAAACGTTTGTACATGTAACGGATGGCTATTACTGGCTAGTGAGCTATAAGTCTGTACAAGAATTATTTTGTTATTATTAATTAGCGATTTATTAGTTAACGTAATTTTTGCAGTATCCCTTACTACCTTAACTTTCTCATCTTCGAGTGTAAAGTTGATAGGAACAGTATACTGCGCCCTCACCTTTCTA
>CAHJXH010000247.1 GCA_903644075.1 Sphingobacteriaceae bacterium
AAGCCAACATCATGAAACTGACTGACGGTTTATTCTTGGAAACTTTCCAGGAGATAGCTAAAGAATACCCGGACTTAGATGCCAGCGACATTATTGTTGATGACCTGTGTATGAAACTGGTTGGCCGCCCGCAATTGTTCGAGGTGATTGTATTACCTAATTTACAGGGCGATATCGTATCAGATCTTTGCGCCGGATTAGTCGGAGGTTTGGGGTTTGCACCATCAGCCAACATTGGCGATAATATTTCCATTTTCGAAGCTGTGCATGGTACAGCACCAGATATTGCAGGCCGAAACATTGCTAACCCAACTGCATTGTTGCTGTCTGGTATTTCTATGCTGCGTTACATGGGCTTTACTGCCAATGCCGCAAGCATCGAGAATGCATTGCTGTATACTTTAGAACAAGGCGTACATACAGGCGATTTTGGCGATCGTAATACCAAATCATCAAACACAACAGAATTTGCCGAAGCTATTATTGCCAATTTAGGTAAAGAACCTGCCAATGGCAGTGTGTTCTCACAAGAAAACTTTGAGCCTAAAACAGGTGAACGTACCCGCCCTGAGACCAATAAGATGACCGTTTCTGATCCTGATATTAAGGAAGAGATTTTAGGTATAGATGTGTTTGTGGAATACACTGGTCAGCCCGCTGAATTAGCAACACTTGCCAAAACCAAGATGAACGATCGGTTTAAAATGGTAATGATCTCGAACCGCGGAACCCAGGTTTGGCCTACCGGCTCTATTTTTACCGAGTTGGTTAATCAATACCGAATCCGTTTTGAAGGTTCAAATGGTGGCACTTTTACCCAACGCGAAGTATTAAACTTAGCCGCCGAAGTATCAGACTTGGTTAAAGTATGCTCAACCGAAATGCTGATGAAGTTTGGCGATAAGCTGGGATATTCACTGGCGCAAGGACAGTAGGTTAGAGGCAAGAAATAAGAGGCAAGAAACAAGATAGGAAAAGGGTAGGTGCTGAGACGCAACTGCCCTTTTTATTGTATTGCTTTGTCATTCAGAGCGATAGCGAAGAATATTCTTCGCCCTATATAGCTGCTATGTATATTGCAGAAGATTCTTCACTGCGTTCTGAATGACAAAATATAAGAGTTATTTCTTCCCAACTTTCGGACTTCCCACCTTTACCGACTTCCAAACTCCCTTATAATAATTACTCGCCATTAGTGCCGTAGGCAAGCCAATACAAAGTACTAAAGTGGCCATGCCAATACCTGCGCCCATTAAAGTCATACCGTGTTTGCCTTTTGGGGTGTGGCTTAACGGGATTATGATAAAACTCATAATTAACCAGGTGAAAAGCCCATACAAAATGCCTATTACATATTTGTTTCTAAACAATTTGGTAAACAGCGGAAAGCTCACAAACCAGGTAGTGGTAAAAACATAGCTAATCATGTAGTGGAATATAATGCCATAAGCCACCATTTTACCCGACATTACAAAGGCAGCCTTCCCAAAAACACCACTGGCAATAAAGCTGAATACCTGTGCAACAGGTACTTTATTATTTAATAACAATGTAGCCGCGGCATCCATTGTGCCGGTTAAAAATACAGTTAAAATTAATGCGAGGTAGATGTTTTTGATGCGCACAGTGTATGTTGATAATGGCCGCTAAAGTAAGAAAAAAGTCGCTTGTCATTCAGAGCGATAGCGAAGAATCTTCTTCGCCCTGTATTGCCGCTATGCATTTCGAAGAAGATTCTTCATTACATTCAGAATGACAAAAGGATAAAACGACAAAAACAGAAGAGTCATGATTCTTGGCATTCGATTCTTGCTTCTCTTTCTCCCCCTTTAGGGGGCCGGGGGGCTTTACATCTCCAGCACATGTTCACCCTCAATCTTCTTCTGAAGTTCGAGCACAGCACCGATCAATGCTTCGGGGCGGGGAGGGCAGCCTTGTACATATACATCCACCGGGATTACACGGTCTACACCTTTAACCACGTGATAGCCATGCTGCCAGTAAGGGCCGCCACAGTTAGAGCATGAACCCATTGATATTACATATTTAGGCTCTGGCATTTGCTCGTAAAGGCGTTTAATGCGCTCGGCCATTTTAAAGGTAACGGTGCCGGCTATAATAATCACATCAGCCTGGCGTGCTGATGGGCGCGGGAATACACCGAAACGCTCAAAATCGTAAGTTGAGGCAAACGATCCCATCATTTCTATCGCGCAGCAGGCAATACCAAAGCTTAATGGCCACAGGGATGATAAACGAGCCCAGTTCAACAGGTCGTTTACTTTGGTGATTACTACGCCACCATTTTCGTTCATATCCTGGGTCATTCGCTTGCTTTTTTAAATGCTGGTTTAAACATGGGCCTTGGGGAAGTGGCAGTATTGGAGGTTGCAGTAGCAGTCCCCGAATAGGGTACGGTAGCTGTGGCAGTTGCAGCCATTCTTTCTGTTTCGATAGAGAAAGGTTTTACTGTAAATGCGGTTTGCTGTGCGTTCAATCTCTCATAAACCGAAGATGGAATATTTACATCAACACTTGGTACAACCGGGGCGGCTTTTATCCACGCCAGGTCGCCTTTTACCCAAACGTATACTAAGCCTAGTATCAGGATGCCAACGAATACAAACATTTCGATGAGGCTCAGAGCAGTCCAGCGAGAATCAACAGCTGCAATTTCCTTGCTGCCGAACACGGTAGCCCATGGAAAAATGAACATCATCTCCACATCAAACAGTAAAAATATTAAGGCAATTACATAGAAACGAGAGTTAAAAGGAAGCCAGGCGCTGCCGGTCGGTTCTTCGCCACACTCGTACGATGTTAACTTTTCGGGATTAGGATGGTGGGGTGCTACCAGCTTGTTGGCAAAAAAAGCAGCCCCGGTCATCACAATACCGATAATTAAGAAGATAAGTATCTTTCCAAATTCAGATATTTGCGCAACTTCGCCCATGGTTGCAAAAATAACAAAACAAACTCAGTTTGATGCTATAATAATAGGAGCAGGTGCATGCGGACTGATGTGCGCTGTGCAAGCCGGTTATTTAGGCAAACGCACGCTCATTATCGAGCATAACGACAAGCCAGGCGCCAAAATCCTTATCAGTGGGGGTGGGCGTTGCAACTATACCAATATGTATGCTTCGGCTACGCAGTTTATTTCGCAGAATGAGCATTTTGCCAAATCGGCATTTGCGCAGTGGACGGTGGAGGATACCATTACCTTTTTCGAAACCTACGGGATAGATGGTGCTGAGAAAACGCTCGGCCAGCTTTTCCCTGCCTATGGTAAAGCTAAAGATGTGGTGCAGATCTTTACAGACCTGTGCGATCAGATGGATCAGGAGTTGTGGTTGGATACTAAGGTAACGGATATCAGCAAAAATGAAGACGAAAGTTTTACGCTCACTTATGAGCGTTACGGAAAAACGTCAGTTATCAGTACCGATAAAGTTGTAATAGCCACTGGTGGTTTACCTATCAGCAAAATGGGGGCAACAGATTTCGGTATACGCATGGCCCGAAAATTCGGGATTAAGATTGTGGAAACCGCACCTGCCCTTGTGCCGCTAACCATCACCGGCAAACAGCAAAGCTGGTACGAACAACTTTCGGGCAGCAGTATTTTTTGCCGTGTGTGGAATGATGAAATCAGCTTTGAAGAAAACATCCTGTTTACCCATTGGGGGCTAAGCGGCCCGGCCATTTTGCAGATCTCGTCGTACTGGAAACCGGGCGAAAGTATTTATATCGATCTGTTACCTCATCAATCCATACTGGACATTATAGCTAGAGAAAACAGTAAACAATTACTACAAACGCTGCTTTCAGGTTTATTTACCCGGAAGTTTGCCGAGGCATTAAGCTTGTATCTGCCAGTCACTAAAAACCTGGCAACATTGAGTAAGGTTGATCTGGAAACCATCAATAGCCTCATCCATACTTTCAAAGTAACCCCGGCAGGTAGCAAGGGCTACGATAAGGCCGAGGTAATGCGTGGTGGGGTTGATACGAATGAACTATCATCCAAAACCCTGGAAGCTAAAAAAGCACCTGGCTTATTTTTCGGAGGTGAGTGTGTGGATGTAACCGGTTGGCTTGGTGGCTATAATTTTCAATGGGCATGGGCATGCGGTTTCGTTATAGCACAAAACTTATAGTTTTAAAATAATTGTGTCATATAATTAGTTTTGCGTTGCAACTATAAAAGGGAATTTTATCTTTGTCACAACTCTGTTACAAGTGACTAAAAAATTCCCCTTTTTAACCAACTATAGATTGGTATGCCTGCTTTGGATAGCAGTAGCTGTGTTCTGCTGGCAATATAAATATTTCCATAACCGGGATAATAATTATCTCATTTTCAAGTATGTATATTATCATACGGTGGCAGAGACAAATCTTTACAGCTTATATCTTCACGAATATTACGACTCTAACCATTATGGCCCGGTATTCAGCGTAATTGTAGCACCTATGGCCTTAATGCCCGATGCCTGGGGCTTTTTCTTCTGGTCGGTGCTTAATGCGGTGGTGCTCATTTGGTCTATCCATTTACTGCCGCTTACGGAGAAGAAAAAGATGCTCTTGCTCTTGCTCTGTGCCATTGAATTTGCCAATGCAGAACATTATATCCAGTTTAATCCCATAGTTACGGCCTTTATATTTTTCAGCTTTACTTTAGTAGAGCGAAAGAAGGAGGAGTGGGCAACCCTGTTCATCGTTTTGGGGACGCTCATTAAATTGTATCCTATTGTGGGTTTCGTATTCTTTTTATTTGCCGAGAACAAATGGAAGTTCATCTGGTCGACAGCGATGTGGTTTGCCATATTCTTTGCTTTGCCGATGTTGATATCCAGTCCACATTTTATCATACAATCTTATGCCGATTGGTTCCATACCCTGCAGGAGAAGAATGGGCAGAATGTAGATCTGAAATCATCGCAGGACATCTGCCTCATGGGCACCCTACGCCACTTAACCGGCGATCCAACCATCCCGAATACACCATTCCTGCTGGCTGGTGCAGCTATTTTTGGCGCGGCGTTGCTAAGGTTCAAACAATATGCCTCACAGAAATTCAGGATGCAGATTTTGGCATCGGCTTTAATTATGGTGGTGATTTTTAGTACCGGGTCTGAGCATCCAACCTATATCATAGCCGTACCCGGCGCATTTTTATGGATGCTGATGCAGGAAAAACCTTTTACCCATACCAATATCATTTTACTGATACTATTGCTGGTGGTAACCGGTTTAGGCCCTACAGATGCCATCCCCGCATTTATCAGGAGGCCGTATGTGAACAAATACGTGATGAAGGCATGGCCTTGCATTATCGTATGGTTTATCATCTCGTACGAATTACTGTTTAAGAATTTTGTAAAAGAAGATCATTCATCTGATAAGAAACGTGCCATTCAGCCAACACGTGAGCTGGAAATGGAAGTTGCTTAAACAAGTGTTCCGTTTTTTGAAAGCGGAACACTTTGGAACACCCGGAACACCCCGGAAAAATGCCAAAAATAGGGCTAATGGTAACGCAGATGGTGTTTTTGGTCTAAAATTGAAAATGACTTAAAAGTCCGGAACACCCCTATTTTTGGCGTGCGGCCTGGGCCTGTTTAAAGTAGGCTATCAGTTTATCAATATTACCTAAGTTATACATGTGGCCTTTAATACGGTCTACTACATCGGGTTCGTCGCCCATAATTTCGGTCATTACGTCTTCGAAGTTTAAGGGGCTCAATGCAACGAGTTCTGCAGGGTTAGCGCCATAGTAATAGGTAATTACGTGTTTGGCGCCGCCTCCGCCAAATGAAAGGCCTACACCACCGCCCACGTAGCTGCCGCCGGTTCCCAACCCTAAACCAAGGCCCGGTGATACGTGCACAGGGCTGCCCCCGCTTACATTACCGCGATAAACATATAGCTTCAATTCTTCATCAACTACTACACGTACAAAGTCAAATTCATTAGGCCAAACTTCGCCCATAGACGGGTGTGCAACAACAAAGCTATCCTTACCTGCTACAAAGTGTTTAAGGTCGCCCGCGCTGAGCTTCATTTCATTGGCATCCTTATTCTCCTTAAAAATAATAAATCCCTGCCCTTTAACAGGTGGTTTGCCCGATGGATATGCCTGGATAAGGCCTTTCATCAGGTTATCTTTAACATCGGTAAAATAACCTGGCTGCCATTTTTGGGCGAAAGAAAATAAGCTGATCGTAGCGAAAGATGCTGTTAATATTATACGGCGCATAAATATAAAAACTGTTTAACGCAACAATTGCGTTTTAAATATAAGTAACACGGAAAATACAGATTTGATGACAAAACAAACCGTGTAGATTTAGATATTTGAGAAGCGAAAATAATAGAATAAACTAAAACTATGATAACTGTTGATCTGCGTAGCGATACTGTAACCAAACCAACCCCGGGCATGCTCGAAGCCATGTGGAGCGCCAAAGTGGGCGATGATGTTTTTGGTGAAGATGAAAGTATAAACGAACTGGAAGCTAAAGCTGCCGCGATGTTCGGGATGGAAGCCGGGATCTATTGCCCATCGGGTACCATGACCAACCAGATTGCCATTAAATGCTTTACCCAGCCTTTAGACGAACTGATAGCC
>CAHJXH010000248.1 GCA_903644075.1 Sphingobacteriaceae bacterium
GGTGTCGGGAAACAGACCTCCGATCACACAACTCCGCCCTCTTCTTTTATAGAGGTTTTCACCACCCGCGTTGATACCATTTTCGGTGTAACGTTCGTGGTACTTGCACCAGAGCATGAGTTAGTTGCACAACTAACCACGCCTGAGCAAAAAGCTACGGTTGAAGCCTACATCGCCCAAACCAAAAAGAAATCGGAACTGGACCGTATGGCCGATACAAAAACAGTATCGGGCGCATTCACCGGCAGCTACGTATTGAACCCGCTAAACGGAGAGAAGATCCAGTTATGGATTGCAGATTACGTATTGGCTGGTTATGGTACCGGTGCAGTAATGGCCGTTCCATCAGGCGATCAGCGTGATTATTTGTTTGCCAAGCATTTCAATTTACCGATAGTGCCGATTATGGACATCCAGAATATTGAGGTAGAAGCCGACCCAACCAAGGAAGGTAAATACATCAATTCTGACTTCATCAACGGCCTGGAATATAAAGAAGCAACCGCTGCCGTAATTGCTAAATTGGAAGAAGTTGGCGCAGGTAAAGCCCGCGTTAACTTCCGCATGCGCGATGCTATTTTTGGCCGTCAGCGTTACTGGGGAGAGCCGGTGCCGGTTTATTTTAAAGATAACCTACCTCATTTAATCAGCGAAAGCGAATTGCCGCTTTTACTACCCGAGGTTGATAAATACTTACCTACCGAAAGCGGCGAGCCACCTTTGGCGAGGGCTGCTGATTGGAACTACAATGGTTTTGAATATGAACTGAGCACCATGCCGGGTTGGGCTGGCAGTAGCTGGTACTGGTACCGCTACATGGATGCCCAAAACGATACCGAATTTGCATCGAAAGAAGCGATTGAGTACTGGAAGGACGTAGACTTGTATATCGGTGGTTCTGAACACGCAACCGGGCACCTATTGTACAGCCGTTTCTGGAACAAATTCTTAAAAGATATAGGTAAGGTTGTTGAAGAAGAACCTTTCAAAAAACTGATTAACCAGGGGATGATTCAGGGTCGATCTAACTTTGTTTATCGTTTGGTAGATGAAGAAGGCCGCCCGACCAATACTTATGTATCTCACGGCTTAATAGATCAGTATAAAACAAGTCCATTACATGTTGATGTAAACATTGTGACTAATGAAGTGCTTGATTTGGAGAAGTTCAAAAAATGGCGTGCCGAATATGAGACTGCCGAATTTATTTTAGAGAACGGCAAATACATCTGTGGTGTAGAAGTTGAAAAGATGTCGAAATCTAAATTCAACGTGGTAAACCCTGACGACATTATTGAGCGTTATGGTGCTGATACCCTACGTATGTACGAGATGTTCTTAGGTCCGTTGGAGCAAAGCAAACCATGGAACACCAATGGTATTGAAGGTGTGTTTAAATTCCTGCGTAAATTCTGGAGATTGTTCCACAACGATGCCTGGGAATTTACCGTTGCCAACGAGGCACCTACCAAAGCCGAGCTGAAATCATTACACAAGATCATCCGCAAGGTGGAAGAAGATATTGAGCGCTTCTCGTTCAACACTTCAGTTTCCAGCTTCATGATCGCGGTTAACGAGCTTACTGATTTAAAATGTAACAAACGCGCCATTCTGCAAGAAATAGTGATTATTCTTGAGCCTTATGCACCGCACATTTGCGAGGAGCTTTGGGTACAACTGAGTAACCCGGCAGGTAGTTTATCATACGCGGCTTACCCTAAATTTAACCCCGAGTATTTGGTTGAAGATGACTTTGCATACCCGATCTCTATCAACGGTAAAACTAAAATGAACCTGAGTATCCCGCTTTCCCTGGATGTAAAAGATACCGAGGCCTTCGTTTTAGCCAACGCCGATGTACAACGCTACCTTGATGGCAAAGCCCCTAAAAAGGTTATTGTTGTGAAAGGCAGGATTGTGAATATGGTGGTTTAAGCTGCAAAGGCAAGAGGTTAGAAACAAGAAACAAGACCGAAGCTGCTCATCCCCCGTGTCATTGCGAGGAACGAAGCAACCTCGTAGCTTTTCAGAGCCACTCTGTAGACTACGAGGTTGCCGCGCTACGCTCGCAATGACATTTTTTATAATCATACCGGAACCAACAAACCTAATCCAATTCACCCTCAATGTGTTAATCCTACACATCACTTTGTAACAAACGTGTCATCCTTATCAATTTTACTACTTTCTTCATTTTCACCTGTAACATTTGAAGTAATTTCGCCTCTAATCCCCAAAATCATTAATAAATGAAACGTATACTTTTACTTTTTGCAATATTCTGTACTGTATTATCGGCTAAGGCCCAGATGGTAGGTGGTGGGGCAACCATTACCGGTCGGATCTCTGGTACGGTGATCGATTCCCTCTCTGGCAAGCCGCTGGACTATGCTACTGTCAGCATTTTCCGCAGTGGTGGCAAGGTGCCGCTTAACGGCGTACTAACCGACTCTAAAGGAGTTTTTAAACTGGACATTAAACCAGGCAACTATAAACTGGCCATCAGCTATATTGGTTACCCAACCAAAGTGATTGACCCTGTATTAACCACAGGTTCAAAACCTGATAAAAACATTGGTAACATTTTGGTATCGCCAGGCGCAAAGGCTTTGAAAGAAGTTGTTGTAACCGGCAAAACATCATTGGTTGAAAGCCGTATCGATAAAATCGTTTTCAATGCCGAGAAAGACATTACCTCAACCGGTGGTAACGCAACCGACGTATTACAGAAAGTACCTTTGGTATCTGTTGACATTAACGGTAACGTATCGGTACGCGGCGATCAAAATGTACGTGTATTAATCAACGGTAAACCATCGGGTGCTATGTCGGCCAGCTTATCGGATGTATTGAAAACCATCCCTGCCGATCAGATTAAAAGTGTGGAAGTGATAACTTCACCTTCGGCAAAATACGATGCAGAAGGTTCGGCAGGTATCATCAACATCATCACGAAACAAAAAAACATGTCGGGCCTTAGCGGTTCGGTAAGTGGTGGTGTAGGTACACGCCAAAACAATGGTAACTTGAACCTTAACTACAATAAAAACCGTTTTAGTTTAACTGCTAACATTGGCGGTAACTATACCTGGCCGCAAAAATCAAACAGTAGCTTTAACCAATCGTTTACAAATAGCGGCTCCATAAGCAGCAACTCTGAGAGCACTATTAAACGTTTTGCTTCTATAGGTTCGGTAACTGCCAGCTACGATGTAAATAACTATAACAGCTTTACTTCAACCATTCGTTTAAACAAGGGTGGGTTTAACAATACCGGCATTGGCCAAACGGTACAAACGGGTTTTGCACAAGCAGATCAAAACACCACATACACATCGCCAACAAGTTCACATAACACTTTTGGCGGGTTTGACTGGAGCGGCGATTATACCCACAAGTTTAAAAAAGAAGGTCATGAGTTAACATTTTCGGGCCAGTGGAGCCACAGTATAATTAATACTGATTACAAGAACGAATACATTAATACCACCCTTAAACCTAACCAAAAAGGAACAAACGATGGTACCAATGATGAGTATACCTTCCAGGCAGATTATACCTTGCCTGTAACTAAGGCCTTTAAATTTGAAGCAGGCGGTAAAACCATTTTAAGAAGGTTAAGCAGTGATTACGAGGTTTATAACGACCCTACCTATTCAGAAAACTATGTTTTAGATAACCTTAACTCTAATACCTATTCATACAACCAAAATGTAGTTGCAGGTTATAGTGTATTTACAATTACTTTACCAAAAGGGTATTCGATAATTACAGGTGCACGTGTAGAAAACACCGATATAAAAGGTAACCCTACCGATGGTGGTATTAACCAGTTGAACCTATTGCCGTTTACACAAAACTACACCACATTTATACCCAGCTTTACTATACAAAAGGCATTAACGCCAACATCAACAATCAAGTTAAGCTATAGCAAACGTATACAACGCCCAAGCTTAACTTACCTTAACCCTTTTGTAAACAAGGCAAATTTCCAGAGCCAAACCGAGGGTAGCCCAAGGTTATCTCCCGAAATTTCGCAAACGGTGGAGTTAAACTTTAATACTTTTGTTGGTTCATCTATCATCAACGCATCTGTTTATTACAAACACACCGGCGATATGATCGAAAACATCTCGAACTCTGTACAAGATGTAAACCCAACAACCGGCGATTCGCTTTCTGTTACCCGCAGTAAATATGTAAACGTTGGTGTAAATAACTCATGGGGCGCCAGCATTTTCGGGTCGGTAAATCCGGTTAAAGCCATAACCCTTCGTGGTAGCATAAATGCTTATACTTATAACCCAACCCCGTTTGCGCTATATACAGCCCAGCTTAGCCAAACAGGTGTTTATGTACAGTACACCGCTTTTGTAAGTGTATCGGCTGATCTGGGTAAAGGTTACGTTGCAGAAGGTTTTGGTTTTACCAACTCACCACGCCGTACTATACAAGGTACAACCCCAACATTTAGCATGTACGCATTCGGCGCTAAAAAACAACTTTGGAATAAAAAAGCTTCAATAGGTGTAAACACTGTTACACCGTTTAGCAGAGACAAATACTTTAAGTCAAATATTTCGAATGCCAACTTTACACAAAACAGCAGCACAGCTTTCCCATTCCGTTCGTTTGGTGTAACGTTTAGCTATAGCTTTGGTAAAGTAAGCTTTACAAGCGACAAGAAAAAGATCAACAACGACGACAGTAAACAAGGCGATCAGGGCGGCATACCAGCCGGGGGTAACAATTAATAGAACAATCCTTCACAATTTATAATAAGGCCATCCCGGTATTCGGGATGGCTTTTTTGTTATTATTGTCTATTTATCTTTAATCACACGCGCTTAAGTATTACCCCTTATTGACGTTTTTGCAAAGAGCACAGACAGTAGTTTTCCCCTACATAGGGGAAGTCAATGACACTGCTAATACTACTTGCTTTAATAAGGGGTATAAGTATGCTATTCCCTTCATTTATTATAACCTGTATATTTGCAATTGATTTATTATGAAGATTACCCTGCTCACAGTTGGAAAAACCGAAGATGCTTATTTGAAGGATGGCATTGATAAATACATTAAACGGCTGAAGCATTACATTAAGCTTGACATTATCGATCTGCCTGAACTGAAGAACACCAAGGCACTGACCACCGATCAGCAGAAGACTAAGGAAGCAGAACTCATTTTAAAAAAACTCAGCAATACAGATTATGTGATATTGCTGGATGAGAAAGGCATGGAACTGACCTCCACTCAGTTTTCATCTTATCTCGATAAAAAAGCCATTGGCTCTGTGCAAAACCTGGTGTTTATTATTGGCGGGCCTTATGGTTTCGACCAATCGGTTTACCAGCGGGCTAATGATAAAATGTCACTTTCACGCATGACGTTCTCGCATCAGATGGTCCGGTTGTTCTTTATCGAGCAGTTATACCGGGCTTATACCATTATGAAAGGCGAACCCTACCACCACGAGTAATTGATATTAATTTATATGCGCTGTTTTTGAGGCATGTAATCTAATTTTTATACAGCCCTGTGCAAATTTATAAGTAGTTTTGCGCTATGGCACACGACCACGAACATTCGCATGGGCATGACCACTCACACGGGTTTGGACATCATCACGATCACGCTCCCAAGCTCGATCATTTAAATAAAGCTTTTATTTGGGGTATTATCCTTAATTCGGCATTTGTAATTATTGAGGTTATTGTGGGCTTTATGCAAGGCTCTCTCTCTTTATTGACCGATGCCGGCCACAACCTGAGCGACGTTGCCAGTTTAGCATTAGCATTACTGGCCTTTAAACTAACCAAGGTTAGCGCTAACGAAAAATACACTTACGGCTATAAACGATCAACCATTATGGTATCGTTGTTTAATGCCATTATTTTACTGGTATCAATCGGCTTTATTGTTTACGAAGCTGTTATCCGCTTTACGCACCCGCACCCTTTAGAGGGGGGCACTATTGCCTGGGTTGCCTTAATTGGTATTGGCGTTAACGGGTTTACCGCTTATTTATTTGTACAGGATAAAGACAAAGATATTAACGTTAAAGGTGCTTACCTGCACATGGCTATGGATGCCATTGTATCTTTAGGGGTAGTAATATCAGGTGTTATCATTTACTTTACCCATTGGTATGTGATAGATAGTATTGTAAGCTTAATTATTGCGGTAATTATACTGGGCGGTACATGGGGCTTGCTTAAACACAGCATCCGCTTAGAAATGGATGGCGTACCTGCCGAAATGGACATCAAAAAGATTAAGCAGGAGCTCATGAAAGCTAAAGGAGTAGCAGACATCCACCACATACACGTTTGGGCTCTGAGCACTACCGAAAATGCACTAACAGCACACGTGGTGATTAACCCTGATGATATCTCATTATTTGATAAGATTAAGCATGATTTACGCCACAGGCTGGAGCATCTGGATATTACCCACTCCACCTTCGAGGCCGAATTTGTCAACGAGAAATGCCAGCAGCAGCAAGGGTGCTAAGGCAGCAGAGCTGCCGTGAATGGTTGATTGAGTTGAATAAGTTGATTAGGTTTCTAACTCAATCAACTTATTCAACAAATCAACTTACTT
>CAHJXH010000249.1 GCA_903644075.1 Sphingobacteriaceae bacterium
GTCGTTATTAAAATGCATGCCAAAACGTGCAGCCAATGTGTTAAAGTGAGGCAGCTCTACATTGGCGCTATCATTGGCCATTAAAACCAATACCCCGCCTGCTTTTACCCATTCGGCTATCTGGTCTACATCTTCGCTGCGGATATAATTGGGATTCGGATTTTCTTTTTTAGTATCTGGATCAACAATAATGTATACACTCGATCCTTTTAAATTAGCCACAGTTGGGGCAGCTTCTAAACTGTTTAGCGTAGCGCCCTCCTGTTTAAAAATATCACCCCAGATAGAGAAGCCGGTATTGGCTTTATCCTCCCATAGGTAGTGGAATCTTTGCGCCGCACCATCTTTAGTATGGGTTTCATGGTTGAAGTAATAATCGAGTGTAACTGTTTGCGCAAATGTTGCACGGCAAACAAATAACAACACGAAGAGCGTACTAAAGAATAGTTTACGTATCATTTAAATCACAAATTACTAAATGGTTGTGCAGTGTTTATAATTGGTACTAACAGAATTCGATCATCTGCACTTATCAAAAATACCTGATTAGATAAGGATTTGAAGAGTTTTGGCGTATTTATTTACGAAATCGTTTTCGCTATAGCTGACTAAAAAACATAGCAACCAACCTATTTGATGAACAATAGATTAGTTTTAATCCAATACACTAAGTGTGTTAAGAGATATGTAAAGAAGGGCTACCTTTGTTACGACTTTTTTATCGACGACTTACGCACAAATAATTGCGTTGGCAGCACTGCAGTTTGGAATTCGGTAACCGGATGCTTGCTGGTTATTAAACTTATCAGCATTTCGGTTGCTTTTTGGCCTATTTCGAAGCCGGGTTGATAAACAGAAGTAAGCGGCGGGTTTAAAACATCGGCCAATGTGGTATTAGTGTAACCGGCCAGGGCAATTTCATCCGGTATTTTTATTCCCATCTTATTGATCAGGAAAAGTGTGGTTGTGGTGATCCTATCTGATGTGGTAAAGATAGCATTGGGTTTGGGGTCCATTGCCAGCAGTTCGTTTAAAGCATTCTCAATTTCGCTAATATCGCGGCCGCCGTGCGGGCAGTATTTAATGTAATTATCGGGCAGGGTTATCCCGGCATCAGCCAAGGCCTGGTGATAACCGGCTAATCGCTCTTTAGTAATAGAAATATTAGGAGGACTGGTAATATGTGCAATGCGATCAAAACCCGATTCGATCAGGTGCTTGGTAGCATTGTACCCTCCCCTGTAATTATCGGCAATTACTTTGTGGGTATCAATCTCGTTGCTTACGCGATCAAAGAAAACGATGGGTAAGCCTTGCCTGTGCAGGCGTTGCAGGTGTTCAATATCCTTGGTTTCGGTAGAAAGTGAGATCAGCAAACCATCGATTGAACGGTGCGTTAAGTGGCCAACGTTTTTTACCTCCAGGTCATACGACTCATGGGTTTGGGTGATGATTACGTTGTAACCTTCTTTGTAAGCAACCGACTCGATACCGTTAATTACCTGCGAAAAAAACTGGTTTTCGATGGTAGAAACCACGATGCCGATTGATTTGCTGAGGCCTTGTTTCAAACTTTGTGCGATAGGGTTAGGTCGATAATCTTTTTCGCGTGCATACTCCATAACCAATTTCTTGGTTTTCTCACTAATTTCATGACTATCCCGCAACGCTTTTGATACCGTTGATACAGAAAGATTTAGTTCCTTGGCAATGTCACGTATTGTTATCGCATTAAAATTCATATTGGCCTCCCCTTCTGCACATGCGAACGCATTTTGCTAAAACAGTGCAGCAATATAAAGAAACTTAACCAAATGCGACAAAATGGGTCCGTTGAATTATAGATCAATCTGCTTAAATCTCGGTACCAAAATCTTCATAATAGTCCATGCAATAACGTATGCAAAAGCACAAACCATAAACATAATACCATAAGCTATATGTGGGGTTGCCTTGTAAAAATCGGTTAAATGGCCGGCCAGTTGCTGTACCAGCACACCACCAATACCACCTGCCATACCTCCAATACCGGTAACAGAACCTACCGCCTTTTTAGGG
The DNA here is from genome assembly GCA_903644075.1 of Sphingobacteriaceae bacterium. Classification (GTDB taxonomy): domain Bacteria; phylum Bacteroidota; class Bacteroidia; order Sphingobacteriales; family Sphingobacteriaceae; genus Mucilaginibacter. Next base: position 2,059 of record CAHJXH010000249.1, read on the forward strand.
AACATATCTGACACGGTAGTAAACAAGTTGGCAGACCATGCCTGGTGAGCAGCCGCGCCCAGGCAGATCACCGCCACAGCAAATATTACTGCGTTGCTGCCAAACGTATCTTTATTGGCAAAGTATTGGGTTGATAAAAGTGTAATAGGTAATACAGCGATAATTAACATGGCTGTCATCCTTGCCTTGTAAACCTCCATGCCTTTGTTGATGAAAAACATAGGGATACTACCACCGAAAACGCTACCAAATATGGCAGTACCGTAAACGATAAAAGTAGGCAGCATAACTTCGTGGCCAGTCATTCCGAATTGTTTCTTCAGATAATCTGGTAACCAAAACAGCAGGAACCACCAGATCCCGTCAGTCAAAAACTTACCTGTAAAGAATGCCCAGGTTTGCTTGTATTTAAATAAACTACCCCATGAAACTTTCTCACGAACTGCCACATCTTCTGAAGCAGCCACATGCATCACCAGATCATCACTGTGGATATAATCGTACTCTTCTTTCGATAAAGCTTTTGTTTTTGAAGGTGGATTGTATAATAAGAACCAAAAAATCAACCACAGAAAACCAACTGAACCGGTGATGATATAAGCATATTTCCACCCGTGTTCGGTACCGAAGTAGCCCAAACACCATGGTACAAATAAAGAGGCAATCATGGCACCGATATTAGAACCACTGTTAAAGATCCCGGTTGCCAGTGCGCGTTCTTTTTTAGGGAACCACTCTGCCACGGTTTTAATAGAGGCCGGAAAATTACCTGCTTCGCCCAAGCCAAACAAGCTACGAATTACTACGTGCAAGGCCACAGTAGCACCTGCAAAGGCGTTAAGAATACCGAAAACCGACCAAATAATGAGTGAAAAGGCCAACCCTAATTTGGTACCAATGCGGTCTATTACTAAACCGGCTAAGATGGTCATGGTGGCATAGAAGCCTGTGAAAAAGGAAGTAACGTCTGCGTACTGTGTATTAGTCCACCCGAAACCACCGGTAGATACCGGCGAACAGAAGAACTCTTTCAGGTAACTGATTACCTGGCGATCCATATAATTGATTGTAGTAGAAAATAGCAGAAGAGATGCAATCACCCATCTGTATTTGCCTACGTTACTTTTTCCCATAATTTAATTAGGTTGGTTATCTTGCGCTCTGCACTATCTGCAACGCCCGCAAGGTTTCTGTATATAATTGGTCGTATTCTTTGTATTCCAATACATTTTTGGTGATCAGTTTGCTTCCCATCCCAACTGCGCACACACCTGCATGAAACCAGCCCGAAATATTTTCGTGCTCCAGCTCCACACCACCCGTCGGCATAAATAATTGCCCCGGGAATAATTCTTTAATTGATGACACAAACGCCGGCCCCAGAATATTGGCCGGAAAAATTTTGATCAGCAGCGCGCCAAATTGCTGCGCCTGGTGAATCTCGGTTGGTGTCATGCAACCGGGTACCCACATCAAATCGTTTTTGGCAGCTACTGCTGCAACTTCAGGAGCAACTATTGGCGATATTAAAAAATGTGCACCGGCATCAACATAATCTGTTGCCTGCTGTGCGGTTTTTATGGTACCGATACCCAAAATCAATTCTGGTAATTCCTCCTTTTGCAGACGTACCAATGCCTTAAAGTTTTCTAATGCCGCTTCGCCACGATTGGTATATTCAATAACGCGGATGCCTGCTTTGTACAGCGTACGGGTTACTTCGATGCTTACCTCTTCGCTTTTATGATAAAACAGCGGCAGCATACCCTGGCTTAAAATGCTATCTAAAATATCCTGCTTAGTTTTCATACTTAATTGCGTTTTTAATTTGGTGAACGGTGCTGGTTGTGGCATCGCCCCAGATAAATAATTTGTCGAAAGCGGCTGCGGTTGCAAAATCCAGCACCTCAGATGGTGCCAGCTGATTGCAGAAACCGTAGATCAACCCGGCCATAAAGCAATCGCCGCTCCCTACTTTATCAACAATGGTATCGGCCTGGTATTCGGCCGAGTGATATAAATGCCCGTCGGTGTATAATGCACAATAGTAATTGATGTCCTTCCCCCCATCAAACCTAAAGGTATTGGCCACCGCTTTACATTTTGGATATTGTTTCATAATCTCTTCCGAACTCAGCAAAGCTGATTTCAGGTACAAACTCTTTTGTCCAGATTCGCTCACATCCGGCGTAACCGGAATATCCAGCATCTTTTCTGATGCCCAAACATTACCCATTACCAGGTCGCAATATTTAACCAGTCGCGGCATAATCTCTTTTGGGTCTTTACCATACTGCCACAACTTGGCCCGGTAGTTCATATCAACCGATATGGTGATCCCTAACCTCGATGCAGCTTCTAAAGCCTCTTCACAAAGATCAGCCGTTTGCTGCGTTAAGGCCGGGCAAATAGCGCTAAAGTGAAACCACCTTACACCAGCCAATGCCTCATCCCAATTAATCATTCCCGGCTTTAACTCGGCAAAGGCCGAATGCGCACGGTCGTAGATCAGGGCATCGTGTTTCATATCGCTGCCTTTGGTTAAAAAGAATAAACCTAACCTGCTGCCGCCATGGTAAATGGCCGAGGTATCAATGTTACGCTGATGCAGGTAACCGATCAATTGCTCGGACATGCCATTGGCCGGCAATGCCGTAAAGTATTTTGATTCGATCTCCCATTTGGCCAGCGCCGTGGCTACGTTAAGCTCGGCACCACCAACATAAACCGGCAGGTTGTTTTCTTTAAGCCAGTTACTATCTCCATCCGGACAAATCCTGAGCAGCATTTCGCCGAATGTTAAAACCGCACCGGAAGTATCAACCTGTAATCCCATGTTTATAATCAGTATTTTAAAGTGGTTTTTAAATGTAATTAAAATTAAACGCCACTAAAAATTGAGAAGCCGCCATCTACGCAAACCATCGAACCTGTTACAAAGGCCGAAGCATCACTTAGCAACCAAACCAAGGCACCGATTAACTCATCCGGGCGACCGAAACGTTTAAAAGGTGTTTTCCTGATCACAGACTCGCCGCGCGGGGTATAACCGCCATCAGGAGTAGTTAATAAATTCTTGTTTTGCTCAGTCAGGAAAAAGCCCGGTGCTAAAGCATTCATCCGGATAGCATCACCATAACGGTTAGCCAATTCAACGGCAAACCACTGGTTATAGCAATCAACAGCAGCTTTACCCATATTGTAACCCAATACTTTGGTAACGGCCTGCTTAGAGTTCATGGATGATATATTAACGATGCTGCCTTTTCCGCTTTGCGCAATAGCTTCACCGAAAACCTGTGTAGGAATTAAGGTACCCCAAAGGTTTACATCCAGCACGCGTTTCATACCATCGATATTCATTTTAAAAATATCATCTTCGGGTGCCAAAACACCTTCAGGCATATTACCGCCTGCGGCATTAACCAAACCATCTATACGGCTAAATTTGGCAAGGATGGTTGCTTTGGCTTCCTGTAGTGCAGCTTCGTCTAAAACGTCGGCAACAACGCCGATAGCCTGGCCGCCGTTTTTGTTAATTGCTTCAGCACGTTCTTCTGCTACCTGTTTGTTACGGCCCAATATGGCTACTGCGCCACCGGCTTCAACAATACCATTTACAAATGAATTGCCTAATATGCCTGTGCCACCGGTAACAACAATTACCTTACCTTTTAATGAATAGTTATTTTCCACGTTATAAATCTGATAGAATAATTAGTGATAAGGTTTAGGTTCTTATCTAATTTCGGGGATGCTCAAAGCATCCATATCTGTATAATCTAAATTTTCGCCGGCCATGCCCCATATAAAGCTATAGCTTGCTGTGCCCACACCCGAGTGAATACTCCATGGTGGCGAAACTACAGCATCGTAGTTATCCATTAAAATGTGGCGGGTTTCCGTCCCCTCACCCATGTAATGGAATATGCGTTGGCCTTGCGGTACATCGAAGTAGAAGTAAGCTTCCATACGCCTGTCGTGCACGTGCGGTGGCATGGTATTCCAAACACTACCGCCATGCAAAATGGTTAAACCCATTACCAGCTGGCAGCTTTGTATGCCCTCTAAGTGAATGTATTTATTGATGGTACGATGATTGGCTGTTGTAATATCACCTGCGTTTACTTTAACGGCTTGTTCGTTAGTCATTAAAGTGGTTGGATAAGTTTTGTGTGCCGGGGCCGATAGTAAAAAGAATACCGGCGGGTTAGCAGCATCTTTAGAAGCAAATGTCACCTGCTTTGTCCCTTTACCAATATAAAGGCAATCCAGCTTGTTTAACTCGTAAGCAACACCATCGGCAGTAATTGTACCTGCACCGTTACCTACATTGATGATCCCAATCTCGCGGCGCTCCAAAAAATACTCGGCCCGCAGGTTTGGGTAGTTCTCCAGTTCGATCGATTTATTAATCGGGTTAACACCGCCAACAATCATACGGTCGTAATGGGTATACACACAAGTTAACTGG
>CAHJXH010000250.1 GCA_903644075.1 Sphingobacteriaceae bacterium
GTTTTTGTTGCCACAAAAACTTCCCGGATGCCTACGGCACCGGGCAAACTTGCCTCATGCGCCCGATGGTTGCAAAAAGGAAAATTAAAAAAGTGATGGAATAAAGGCAGCGTGAAACGTATGGAAACGAACGAAAAAATATCGGTTAAAACCGATAGACCAAAACACAAAGGCGGCAGGCCAAAAGTCAGGGTCAGGCGTGAAACGCATGTAAAAGTCAGGCTAACGGCTACCGAGCGTTTTTTGATTGCAGGAAAAGCAAAGGATGCAAGTATGCGATTAAGCGACTGGATAAGAGCGGCGGCAAGAGCCGCAAAAGTAGTGGCGCGATTAAAGCCGGAAGATTTGCAGATCATGCGGATGCTCGCAGGGTTGGCCAATAACCTGAACCAGTTAACAAAGCTGGCTCACAAAGACGGCATCTTAACGATTGCGATTAAGTGCGGAAACCTTTTGATAGAGATAGACCAGGCATTAAAATACTTTAACAGCGATGATCGGCAAGATACCTAAACCCGGCAAAAGCTTCGGCGGCTGTATTGAGTATAACATCCTGAAAAAAGAGGCAGCTATACTTCATGCCGATGGCGTGCGCATTGATAAGATCGCGCACACCATAGCCGACTTTAACATGCAGCGGAAAATGAATCCCGGCTTAGGTCAGGCCGTAGGTCATATTTCATTAAGCTGGAGTCCCGATGATAAGGACAAGTTAAACGATGAAAAAATGGTCAGTATTGCCAAAGAGTACCTGCAAAAAATGAAAATACAGGACACGCAGTTACTGATCGTTAAGCACAAAGACCGGGCACATCCCCATGTCCACATTGTTTACAACCGGGTCAATAACGAGGGCAAAACCATTTCCGACAAATTCCAGCACCTGAAAAATATCAAGATCAGTAAGGAGCTAACCTTAAAACATAGTATGCACATCGGGCAGGGTAAGGAAAAGGTCAACCGTCAACAATTAAAGGGCATAGACAAGTTAAAGTATAAATTGTACGACACTATTAAAGCGGTAAGCCAAAAGGTTACCAGTATGGCAGAGCTTAAACAGGAACTGTTAAAGCGGGGCATTGGTATGCAGTTTAAATACAAAAGCGGCACGCTGGAAAAACAAGGTATCAGTTTCAGCAAAGGAGACTATAAGTTTAAAGGGTCAGAAATAGACCGCAGTTTAAGCTATGGCAGGTTGAGTAAACAGATCGAGCAACAGGCGCAGCAGAAACAGGCCGAGGAACAACGTCCAACCTTAGCGCAACAGTTAAGGGAAGTCATAAACAAAGAGCCAGTTAAAGAGCAATCCGACAGCCATTTCGCAATTGATTTGTTTGGCCGCATTCCAATCATTACGCCGGAACCGGAACCCGACCCATACCGCAAGCGAAAAAGAAAGGGTCAGGGAAACGATCAAGACCAAAGCCAGGGCATTAGCAGGTAGTAAGTAACAATATTTAATGAACAACAAAAATTAGTAAAGACATGGAAACCCACGAAGAAAATAACATGCAGCAGGAGATTATAGATAGTATGGCTAAAAAAGTTACAGACCTTGAAAAAAGACAGGCCAAAATCGAGGAACTTGGTTTAGCGACCCTGCCATCTAAAGTTAAGGAACTGGAAACCAAGGTAACGGAAACCGCAGAAATGCGGACACTGGAAAATAGCAAACAGTTAGACCGTTTCGACAAACAACTGAATGGCTTAGACGGAAAAATTAATGCGATACCTAAAGAGATACCTTTTAAGTACAAAGTTCAGTTTGATACCAAAGAAAAATTTGTTATCAGGATAATTTTAGGATCAGGGCTTGCTACTGCCCTTATGCTTGCCGTCTCAATAAGCATGTGGATTGAAAACAGCCGCAGGGCTGATGAAACAAACAAATTTCTAATCCTACGGGGTTTTTATCCCAATGTGGCAAAATATATTGATACCGCTTATATCAGCAACGCCGACTTCCTGATTAAAAAGGCAAAGGCTAATATTGATGAACAGCAAACCATGTCAGATGCGGCATTTGAAGCAAAACAAGCCGCCGAGGAAAGTAAGTTAGCAGATAAAAAGCTAAAAGAATTAAAAGGGAAAACCCAAACAGCAGGTAAACAGAAACGTAAAAAACAATAGCAATAATCATTTAAAGAGCCGTTTCTATGGAGCCTGTGCAAGCCAGGCCGGGACAACCCAATTCCGGCAACTAACTTTGGCCGGTGCGCCCGGCCAATCGCCTGATCGATGTTAAAGCCGCACAGTCCGCCACATGGCCAAAGCTTTAACATCGATCAGGCGATCAGTTTTTTTACGTTCATTCCCTTGATTTCACAAGTAGTACATCTTATAATTGAAATGCATTAATTCACCAGTAACAATAAGATAGCACCGCTACATCCAAATGAAGACTTTATAAGCAAGCTTTGTGTTTTTTTCAGAGATGCTCGACCTTGACGTTTAATCTGCCTTTCGCTATTGTGCCTAAGTGTAAATGGGTTGGCGTGCTATATAAGCAATGTTGCAACAAAGCTTTTACAAAAAAAATTTGCGTTATTAAAATATTAACTCTACAATTGTAGAGTTAAGTCTAAAATTATAGAGCATGAAATTAACCCGATCAGAAGAGCAGCTAATGGAAATCATATGGCGGCATGAAACAGCTTTTTTAAAAGATATATTAACAGACTATCCTGATCCAAAACCGGCAGGTACTACTATTGTAACTTTGTTAAAACGCATGCAGGAAAAGGGGTTTGTAACTTATACAATCTTTGGTAATTCCAGGCAATATTCTACACTGATAAATAAGTCGGATTATTTTTCAAAACAGGTGAATGGGATTATCAAAAACTTCTTTAATAACTCTTCAATGCAATTCGCTTCATTTTTCACAGCTTCTACCAATCTTACGCCCGACGAACTGAAGGACCTTAAAAATATTATTGATCTTGAAATTAAAAGGAGGGAAAAATGATAACTTATATATTAAATATAATCGCATGCTCCGGTTTACTGTTATTAATTTACCGGATTTTTTTGGCGCACGAAAGATCATATATATTTAACCGGTTTTATCTGTTATTCAGCCTTTTATTTTCACTAATCGTTCCTTTAACGGCTATTCCTATAGCCGTTAAAGGAACACATCTTTTTGATCAGAAGATTATTGCTCAAACGGTTTCAAAGTTAGTTAATAACCGTGTTCAGCCGCAAATTACAGGTCAAGCTATGCTGTTAAAAAAAGACGTACCAGTCCATTTGCAAAAAGCACAACCGGTTTCAACCGTGGCAAATAAGACTTTTCAGATTCAAAAACATAATTATGTACCGCGCATATTAGGTATGCTTTATATCATGATAACTCTAATTATGTTATTCCGGTTTATAAGAAATTGTTATCTCATCCGCCTGGAAATCCGTCAAAATAAAGTTATAAGCCATCAAAGTACAACGGTAATATTGTTAGATAAGGCTGTAACCCCCCACAGTTTCTTAAAGTACATATTTATAAACAAGAATGATTATATGGATAATTTAATAGAGCCTGAAATTATCAGCCATGAACAAACACATATAAAACAATTACATTCATTAGATATAATATTGGTTGAACTGTTGCAAGCAATATGCTGGATTGATCCTTTTATCCCTCTATACCGTAAAGCCATACAGCTTAACCATGAGTTTTTGGCAGATGATGCCGTCATAAAAAAGCACCATGATACATTAGGCTATCAAAATTTATTGCTTGCAAAAGCCAGGCAAGTTAATAGCTTAAACATAACCAGCCAATTCAATTATCTTGTAACCAAAAAACGCTTAATTATGATGACTAAAAACACATCTGCCAAGGCCGCTCTGTATAAACAAATTGCCCTGATGCCAATGCTAATTTGTGCATTATTATTATTTAGCCGCAAAAGCATAGCAAACATAACAGTGGTAACAATTAAAAAACCTTATAAAGACATAGCATTATCATCAGTTAAAAAGCTAACAAATAAAATTAACAGCAACATATCTTCTAAACCTAATATAAGTAAAACCGATAGTAAATTATCCGCAAACCAGTCAGCTACTACAGTACTACTTATTCCAATTAAAAAAAATGCTAAAACCGAATTAGCAAGTTCTCAATCTTTGGTAGCAGACTCGAATAAAAAGACAATTACATTTACTGCAATACCGAGCAATACGGATACTGTTAAAAAATTGCAAGAAGTGGTTCTAAGCCCACCGCGCAATTACACAGATTTCACAGGTAAGCTTATTTTAATAAATGGGAAGGAAGTTACAGAGGACGAGATAAAGAAACTTTCGGTAGCCAATATTGAAAGTATCATCCCATATAATAGTAGCGATTATACAGGATCGGGCGAGACTTATAAAACAAAATATGGTGACAAGGCAAAGAGTGGAGTTATATGGATCACCTTGAAGAAATAAAACAAATAACAGAGTGCACCAATTAATCATAATAACATTTCCATAATTACTAAATGAGAAAGACCTTAATTTTATCGGCCATAACAATTACGTTGCTCAATATGAACGTACAGGCGCAAGTGAAAATCTTAAACAGATTTATTCAGCAAACGAATACATACAAAAGTCTCAGTTACACTGCCATTACAAACAATACAAGCCCATTTGGAGACAGTGCGGATACTGTACAAGCTTATATAGTTACTAATTCAGTTCAAAGACTTCAGTTTGAATTTAAAACAAATCACGATCAGGATATTTTTGATGGAACAAAATTGCTGCACTTAGATTTAACTAATAAATTCTTTTCGGTAAAAGACAATTACAAATGGGCAAATACTCATTATAATTCTATCCCCATATTCGCATTGGTAGATATTATAAAGCGATCTTTAAAAACACCTCAAAAAATAAGATCATTGCCCGATACTACGATTAAAAAAATTGCTTGTCTTCATATCAGGATTATAAGCAGCGATAGTGTAATTAAAAGTAAAAGATCCTACGATATAACTGATCTTTATTTAAATAAGGTCAACGCTTTCCCTGTTTACGCCGAAAATAATCAGTTAGGTTATATAAGTAAAGGAGGGGTTTCAAGCGATGATGTTTTTAGACTAACTGATCGAACTACCTATTCAAAGTATAACTTTAATAAAAGGAAGAAAATTGATTTGGATCTGGTAAAAATACCGAGAGACTTTATTACGATGGATGCTTATAACAATAAAAGCAGTAATAACCCTCTTCCACTTTTATCACCCGGAAGCAAAGCTCCTGAATGGATACTAAAAGATACCCAAGGTAATTCCTATTCAAGTAATAGTATTAAAAACAAAGTAATACTAATAGATTTTTTCGGTAATTACTGCGCCCCCTGTATAATGTCCTTGCCTGCCATAAATAGATTACATGAAAGATACAAGGATGCGGACGTTGAAATTGTATCTATTAATTTGGATAATAGCAAAGAGGCATTGAAGTTTGCCACCAAATATAATATAAAGTATCCCGTTTATGTTGATGGGAAAGCGGTTGCCAATGATTTTCATGTTAGCGGGATTCCTACTTTTTACTTGATCGATAAACAGGGAAATGTGATTAAAACTTATGATGGTTATAGTGAAGACTTGGAAAAGAACTTGATCACACAAATCGACAAATTAAAGTAGGAGTTATATCGTATTGTTGTTTAAAGCGTTTATCAAACCGATGGACAGTCGTAAAGTATTGTAAACGAGTAGGGGTAATAATCGTGCTATATTCCCCTCGATGCCAAGACTAATTTAATTTATTATTGCATAACTGAAAATAGATAGTTAATTTTGATTCAATTACTGTTAAAAAGTATGTGAGTAAAACAGTGAGTAGTTCTAAAAAGTCTCCATCAACTTATTGATATATAGTTATTTGCGGATAGGATTAATCGTCCTGCCATCCCGACGCCGGAAAGTCTTAAAAAGGCGTTTAAGCCACTTTCTTTGCTGAAAGTGGCTTTTTTGTTTTTATGATTTACATCGTTTTATGTAAAATTGTCTATAATTGTTCTACAAAATTTCTATATAACAATTATATGCCCACCTTCAGAGCGCGCGTTAGAAAAATCAAAGAAGATAAAACCTATCCCATTATGATCCAGGTATATCAAAAGCAAAAAAATATATCCCCACCAGTCATTTCGTTGTAAAAAGGCAATTGAACGGAAAAGGGCTTTTAAAAGATAATTTTGTAATACATACCTTAAATGACCTTCAAAGAGCACTCCCAATTAAAATAGCTAAAATAGGCCAACTATCATTATGCAACCTAAAGTCACTAAGATAATGTTAACCCAATATTGCCAATCACCTGCTTTCGGATATTCAGTGCCAAAAGCCTTTCGCGCGGATATTTGTATGCCCTAAATTCTTCAGTATTTTACGCAGGCGGTTCACCAGGTGGTGGTTGCCTGTTAAATAAAAATGGGTGTGTTCGGTACAATAGCCCTGCAGTTGCAGCCAGTCCGCTAATTGGACTTCATCCGCCGCCGCAGTAAGTGGTGA
>CAHJXH010000251.1 GCA_903644075.1 Sphingobacteriaceae bacterium
AGCGGATCATGGCTTTTTCATCGTTAAACAAAAAGTCGGCGATGGACTTGGCGAGTTCTGTTTTACCCGTACCGGTTGGGCCAAGTAAAAAGAATGACCCTATAGGCTGACCTTTTTTATTCAGTCCACTCCGCGATTCCAATATAGCATCAGATACAGCTTTCAATGCCTGGTCCTGCCCTATCACACGTTTATTTAAAAAGCTTTCCATGTTTAACAGGCGCTCTTTTTCCTGGGCTTGTATTTTACCCATCGGGATACCAGTTTTGTAGGAAATGATTGCAGCTATATCCTGCTTATCAACCACCGTGCTTTTATCTTTAGCTAAGGTTTCCAGCAAAGGGAGGTTGCGGTCGAAATACTCAATATATTCTTCAGGCGTTTCAAAGGCGCTCACTTGTGTGTCGTCTTCCAGTTTACCTAATAGCACGGCACTGGTTTTGTTCTGCATCAGGCTATACAGCCATTTGTAATCGCTTACATCAACAGTGTCAACCTCTGTATTCTTCAGCTCATTGAACTTGTCCAGAAGCTCGGTCAGCGTCATGTCCGATGTATCGTTCATCAACCTGATTGCGGCCATGGTACGGTCCATTAGATCGAAAGCTGAATCTGGCAACCTGCGGTCTTTCATGTAACGCTTTGCTAAGCGTACACAGTCTTTCACCGCTTCGTCATCTATTTTTAAGCCGTGATGCTCTTCATAATAAGGCACCAGTTTTTCGAGCATTTTAATGGCTGTATCAATATCCGGTTCATTCACCTGCAATACTTCAAAACGGCGGCTAAAGGCCTGCTCTGGTTCAATAATCTTACGATACTCATCAATAGTAGTAGCACCGATAACTGTAATTTCGCCACGGGCTAACTCAGGTTTCAATAGGTTCCCTACGCCGCCGCCAATGGGGCCTTTGTTATCTAAGAGGGTGTGGATCTCATCAATAAAAAGGATGGCCTTATCAAACTGCTTAATCTCGCGCAGGATATTTTTTAGTCTATCTTCAATCTCACCTTTGTATGATGCCCCAGCAATTAGCGAACCTAAATCCAGCTCGAATAGGTTTACATTCAATAATGATTGCGGTACGAGGTTATTTACAATATCTAATGCAAAACCATCAACCAAAGCTGTTTTACCTACACCGGCATCACCGGTAATAATTACATTAGGTTTGGTACGGCGACTCAGAATCTCCATAATCATCCTCGTTTCTTTATCACGACCGATGATGGGATCTATTTTTCCCTGGCGTGCCAGATCAGTACGGTCAATACAGTATTTCAACAATGCTGTAGTCGACTTTGAGCCTGAACCACCATCCTCACCCGGCGATGATGGTGCCACAGCATGCTGCATACCTTCATCCTGGATATATACATCCAGCAATTCCTTCTCTTTTACAGGGAATGATTTGAGCTGGCCTGCATCGAAACCTACGTTAGGTTTGGTTAAGGCAATTAAGACACAAACCGGTGTAATGGCGTCAAGGCCCAATTTTACCCGTACGTTATCTGCTTCTTCAAACACCAGCTTTACGGCATCGTTGCCCAGCATTTCGTCGGGCACGGTGATTGATTGCGGGTATTCTTCCATGCGTACATCGGCCCAGTCGCTAATGTAGGCGGCATCTTTACCGATAGAGTTCAGGAAGTTTTTCAGCCCAACCTCGTTGTGCATTAAGCCCTTGAGCAAATGCGCCGGGCCAAACTCTTTATGATGGTACTCTTTAGCTAAAGATTGTGCCACCCTTACGGCTGTTTTTACCGACTCGCTTAAACTTATTACGCTCATTTTTTATTGCTTAATTGCTCCAGTTAGCCTGGGTTATATAATAATAAACTTTGCCGTTTGATGTAAAATGCTGCTGCAGCAAGGCTTGTTGCTTAATAGTGTTGCGGCTTTTAATAAGGTAATTGATATAAGCCTCAAACTGTTGCTGCGGCATGTCGCTGGCATTCTTAAGGTCAACAACCTGGTACTTCAGCAATTCCTTTTTACTATCGGGCACAACCATACCTGTGGTTTTGCGGATGTAATCACCTAAGAGCATGTGCTTAATATCAGACTTAGGAAAATCCTTTAAACCCATATTTTTACGTACAATGTTAATGTAGTTTTTATACAGCTGCTTGCGATAATTACTGGCATCCTGCTGTAAATTCTCGCCAATCATTAATGAAAGCAGGTCTGACATTTGCTTGTACTCGGCCTGGTTTAATATAACCAGGTATTGTAGCTGATCAGGATGCTCGCTTACCAATTTGGCCGGAACTTCTGCATTCATATAATATTTGAAAGCATTATGCGGCATATTGTCGCCCAAACTGTCCGGCACCGGTGCTGCCAATTGTGATGACACAATGGTATTTACATATCGATGCTCGCGGCCGGTTAACCTGAAAACGCTATCCAGTGTATGCGTTTGGGTATAGATATCGTTCTGGGTTTCCATCATTAAACGCTTAAGCGCGCCATCCATGGCTACATTGGTTTTAACCACACCTTTAGGTGGGAAAATAACCGCGCCTTGTATTAAACTATTTTTAGGATAATCGAGGTAGAAAGAAATAGAATCTGAAAGCGACACGTTGAACTGTTGCGTATTGCTTAAGCCCTCGCCTACTACCATGCGGTTCTTTTTGCGCTCAGCCAATAATGCGGCTGATTCTGATACCAGCTTGCGCGACTGGATTACGAAGTTGTTGTATATCGGGTTGTAATCGCTATAAACCTGTATGGCCAGCAAACGTGCATCGGCATTGGCAACTTCAGTAGCCATATCGTATACATTATCCGACTCCGGGTTATTACCGGTGCTGCCGATCAATACAATGAGGTTAGTTTCATTTTTATGTGTGTTGAACATGTTTAACGAGGTATGTAGCCCCTCAAACACCGGCTGGCTATTAGCACCAACAGTACAGCCATTGGTAATGGTAGCCTGTTTATCTAAAAAGTTAATTACTTTTCTGTAATCTGCGCTAAAAGGTAATTGATCTATCCCGCCTGCATTACAACCTATTGAGCTGCGATACACTACTGCACCATAAGTAATCTGATTGCCTTTATAGTATGGTGCAAATATGTTTTCGAACGATTGTATGGTGCTGGTTAGGCCCGAGAAATAGCTGCGCATAGCACTACCACCATCAACCACAAATATTACATTGATTTTGTGAATGTTCCGGCGGATGGCCAAATATTCATTATAAGTTAAATGACCGCCTTTAATATTCATAATACTATTGTGCGATTTATCGTAAACATCGGTAGCAATACCAACTTTTAAATTACCGGTTGCACTGCTATCTGTTGGATAACTGGTTACAGGTAAGCTGCGTAGCAAAGGCTCGCCGGTATCCATCAGTGGGTCAAAAACAAACGGCGTTGATGGGCCATTAAAGGTTAAACCCTGGTTAATGAATACAGCGGCAGAATCTTCGGCATCATAACCTGGTTTCGCAGCGCCGATATATAAGCGCTCGCCCCAGCTGTGCACCGCGTCTGATGGTACCCAGCCGTAAATACTGCGGGCTGCACTATCAGCCAATAACTGGCCTTCTGAGCCCACTAACACAGTTTTACCATCGGGCGACTTTTTGAAGATATATACGATTTGATTAAGCGCAACCTTAGTTTTTTTATGCTCCATCTCTGGCGATGTGTACACAAAAAGCGAATCCTTTTTATCGTAATAAACACGAGGATTAGTTAACGGACCTTTACCGGACACAATGGCAATTGCCTTTTCGGGATAACCGCTACTAGCGTTTACATAGGCTGATTGCCAAAGCAATACTTTGTCTTTATTGATCCAGCCGTAGCTTTGGGCTGCTTTTTTATTGGTTAGTTTGCGGCCTTGTACCATACCGTCCTGGTATTTAATCAGTTTCAGGTAACCGTTACGGGCTTCGCTCACATAAAACGGCTCCATAAATTTGATCTTCTTCATTACCAGCGAACCGCCCGGTGCGGTGTAGGTATAATTCTCGTCGCGGTCAGAGAATACGATCCATGGAAGCGATGTGCTTTTGCCATCGTCGTACACGTTGGTTTTATTATTGGGTTTTTCGAATGCAGCCGGTAAGGTTGCTACTTTTTTATTGATAGATACCGGCGATTGGGCATTGGCCGCCAGTGTAATAAATATGAATGCGATATATAATAGATTTTTCATAGCGATGCGGATAGGCTGATTATTTAACATGTTTAGTACCATTTGATGCGGCAGAGTGCTGTTTTACACTCAGCATACTTGAGCAGGTTGATTTAGGCTTCAGCGTAACTTGCGCCTCATCAATATTTACTCCGCCGCCAAAGGTTAGGCGCATACAATACGAGTAAAAATCAGTCTGCTTGCTTTCGCCGTTCGATTCAACATTTACGGTTACTTTTTCATCTCCACAGAAATATTTATTTACCAGGTAATAGTATTGGCTATTAAAATCACTGCCGTTTGCTATGGCTTGCAGATGCGAGCGGATATCATCTATAACCTTAGCCTCGCCCTCTCCCGGCGCAACAATGGCGTTAACAGTTGAATCGGGATTGGTAATTAATACTTTTTGATATACCGGATGTGTAGCATTATCGGTGCTTAGTTTCACAAAATAAGTGCCCGGGTTATGGTATGTGTAAAGCGCTGTAGGCCCTTTAACATCAACCCGGCCGGTTTCGCCGAACGACCATTCATAAATACGGGCGTTGCCTTGTGCTTCAAGCCTTATTTCTTCGTTTACAATGCCTCGTGTAGGGCCATTAATGGTAAGCAGGGTATCTTTAACAGCCGTAGCCACGGTATCCTTAACATTTACAGGGAATTGCTGCTGCAGTTTACCGTCGATAGTTACACGCACGATATATGCTCCTGATTTTTTAAAGCGATAGGTGCCGTTTTGCTGGGTAGCGTGGTCGCCGTTTCCAAATTCCCACTGCCAGGCTTTGGCGTTAGGAGTGTTGTCAGAATAAACGAGGTCTTCGTTCAGGAATATCTCGTCTTTTAAGATACGGGCGTTAATAGTTCTCTTATCAAACAGAGAACTTTTAAACAGAAAGATAAGGCCGGCTAAGAGCAATATGCTCACAATTATGTACAGGAAAATGTAATTCTGCCTGTTGGTGTTAATTGGCCTACCGTTGTTGTACTCGTCTTGCATGGGTAAAGGTGGTTGTGTTTGTTATTGTACAGTATCTGGTTAATTAATGGCCGGCTGCACCCAAACTTTGTTGAAGCTGCCTGGTAGAAAGTTTACAATCGTCTAATAACTTATTTAAGCGGCCCATATCGTTATAATTACCTCTGAGCTCACGTTTATCGTAAAAAAGGTTTTCGTGTATTTTTGATGCGTAGATGAAAATTTTGTACCGGCTATCGTAAGGCCTGCTATTGTAATAGGCACGTACAGCACCGATAGAGTTTTTAATATCGTTCTCTAAAAACAGGGCCTGCACGTTTGGGTTAAATTTCACAATACGGGCGTAAGTGGTATCAATAGTAGGGATGGCTTCGGCTACTGTACTTTCAAAGCGCTCTTCTTCCTGCAGGTGCTTGGCAAATTCATCTTTCGATACATTACTGCCATTATCATAATTATAAAATATGGCGGTGCATAATATCCCTGCCGTAAATAAGAACAGAGCCAGGAAGAACAGGAACCGTTCGCGTCTTTCTTTTAAGCTAAACTTCATCATAATATTTACCGGCCAAATCGTCCTTTAATTTTGTTAACTGCGGTGGTGTTGGTCTTGTTACACGATTCGAGCTGCGAACGCAAGCTCTCGATCTGGTAGCGGGTTGTAAAAAGCGAATCTTTAACATTAGCTGCCGTAGAAATATTATCGCTCAGCTTTTTATACAGATCAAAACTTTTTAATGGCATAGGGTTTTGCTGCAATTTGGCCTGAATTTTAAGGTTGCTCTCTTGGATGTCGTTCAGCAATAAATTTTGGTTATTCAGCTCATCGGCATTCATTTTGGTGTATTGCGAAAGCTGCTGCATGCGCTGCAAAATAATGTCAAAATTGCTATTGATGTCGTTACGGACGGCTACCAGCCTATCAGATTCCTTTGCCCTGTCGTTAAGCAAAGCCACTTCACGGGTTGATGTGAGAAAGAAAAAATAGACACCAACAATGCTGCAGGCTAATAGAAGAATAAAGTATAAGATGAACCGGATATAGGCGTTTCGTAGTTCGTTGTTATTAACTGGTTTCATTAAAAAATTTATCAGTAAACGGTTTAAGTATTCTCTGAAAAAATGTTCAAAAATTAAGCATCCGGGTGTACTGATGCCTCTAATATGCTACCTGTCCTTGTGATAAGACAGTTAACTTTTCAACCTGCACGAATGTTTATACAACTATTTAAGAAATGATTTGTTTACAGATTATAAAAATTTAAACTCACAGTTATTTCTAATTA
>CAHJXH010000252.1 GCA_903644075.1 Sphingobacteriaceae bacterium
GAAACATATTAACTTTAAATTCACCTTCTGCATTTCACACCCTAAAGGCCGCACTGAGGCCATAAAAGTTGCCGAGTTTGCCCGCCGTATTAACGGTATTATGGACGAGGTTGGCCACAACAACCCGCACTGGCTACGCACACCCGATGGCCGCTTAATTGTATACCAATGGCTTGGCGAACCACTGGCAGATATCCCGCAGGATAAAAAAGGTTTGCCCGATGCTTATTACGTTGCCCGTGCCTACAAACATTTGGCCGATGCTGTGCACGAGCGTTTCGCTTGCCTGTTCACGATCAATGAAGAGATCGACCGTAAAAAGCTAAACGAATTTCTTGATTACTTCCCCGCCACCTGGATCTGGACATTGCCCTATGGCGGTAAAGATTATTTAGGTTATATGGTAGCCGACGAATGCCGCAACCGCCACCGCACATTTACGGGTTCGGTATTTAATGATTTCTATACTTCTAAAACACAGCACAAAGGTACCTGGGATATGTTTCGCAGTGTGAATGAGGCTGTAGCTGCAGGTATAGACCAAATGGATCGCAAGTATATTACCTGCGGACTATCTTATAACTTTCGTAAGCTCTGGGAATTTAATATTGCCAATAACGTGCCTATTACCAATGTAATTACCTGGAATGATTATCCCGAAGGTCATCACCTGGCGCCGGAGATTAACCATAATGAGGGATTCTCTATCCTGCTCAATTATTATAAAAGCAAATGGCAGGATTTACCCTCACCTTATGCTGACAGGGATGTGGCCGTAGTATTCTTCAAAAAGTACAAGCACGATATTAAGCCATCGCCCTATAACATCCCGGTGGTGCCGTTTCAGAAAGAAGTGATCCCGCCATCGCGGGAAGATTCTATCGAGGTAGTGAGCCTGCTTAAATCGCCCGCGCAAGTGCTGGTTAACGGCCATAAAGCCAATGCTGCTGCCGGGTTATCAGTTAACAAATTTCAAATGCAAAACGGGCCTGTAGATGTATCTGTATCCCGAAACAATAGCACAACATTACACTTTAAAACGCCCGAAGGTATTACCGATAAGCCCTACCGTGCTGACCGGATCACCTATACTTTCAGCAGTGAGTTCGAAAGGTTTTATAAAAACCTGTATCCCGGCTTTAAGCCCCAATACTCACACGAATACAATCCGCAGTTTACCGCTAAATGATAACACTACGGATTAAACTATTTAAGAACTAAAAACAATTTATTCTGATGAAAAAAGTATTTATCTGTTTAATCGGCATGGCCATATTTAATAACGCCTTTGCCCAGCAGAATAAAAGCATCAGCGCAAGCATGAACAAAGTTAAGCTTGAATTTATGCTTGATGAACAAGGCCGCCCCGATTATAAGGTGGATTATGATGGCAAACCCGTCATCCAAACATCGCACCTCGGTTTTGCTTTGGCTGATGACAGCACCTTTTACAAAGGTTTTAAATGGATAAGCACCGACAGCAAACAGGTTGATGAAACCTGGACTCCCGTTTGGGGCGAGGTAAGCAAAATTCGGAACCATTACAATCAGGTTACTGTGCATCTGCAGCAGTCAGCCGGGCAGCAAAGATTACTGGATATTGTTTTCCGTGTTTTTGCCGATGGTGTGGGTTTCAGGTACGAATTTCCGAAACAACCTAACCTCAACTACTTCATTGTTTCTGACGAGCGTACCGAATTTGCTTTAGCCGGCGATGACAAGGCATTCTGGATTCCGGGCGATTATGATAGTAATGAATACCTGTATAATACGACGAAGATCAGTCAGGTTGATAACCGCAAACAGGTTACCGAAGCCACCGATATTGCTGTGCGTGTAGCACCCGATCGTAAGGCTGTACAAACGCCTTTAATGCTGAAAACCGATGAGGGTTTATACATCAACATCCACGAGGCTGGTTTGATGAATTACTCATCGATGCAGTTACATGTAGATAACAGCACGTATAAGTTAACCAGCAGCCTGGTACCCGATGCTGTTGGCAATAAAGCTTACCTGCACGCGCCAGATCATACACCCTGGAGAACGATCATCGTCAGCAATAAAGCAACTGATATTTTAGAATCGAAGCTGATCCTCAATCTAAACGATCCATCGGTAATTGAAAATACCGGCTGGATTAAGCCCATGAAATTTGTGGGCGTTTGGTGGGAAATGCAGGTAGGTAAAAGTACCTGGAGCTATGCCAAAAGCATGGATGATGTGGACGCTAACGGTAAACTAAAACCAAGTGGCTTGCACGGGGCCAATACCGCTAACGTAAAACGCTATATCGACTTCGCCGAGAAAAACGGCATCCAGGCTGTACTGGTTGAAGGCTGGAACGTGGGCTGGGAAGACTGGTTCGGTTTCTGGAAAGAGAACGTTTTTGATTTTGTAACCCCCTACCCCGATTTTAATGTGGCCGAAATTACCAGCTACGCCAAAGCAAAAGGTGTAAGTATGATTATGCATAACGAAACTTCGGGCTCGGCCACTAATTATGAACGCCAGTTAGATACCGCTTATCGTTTTATGAATAAGTATGGTTATCCATCAGTTAAAACTGGCTATGTGGGTAAAATTATCCCGCGCGGCGAACATCATGACGGCCAGTGGATGGTACAACATTATCTGCGTGTAGCCCAAAAGGCAGCGGAGCATCATATTATGCTGGATGCCCATGAACCTATGCGCCCAACCGGCTTGCAACGCACCTACCCTAACTGGATGGCTTGCGAGGCCGGCCGCGGTAACGAGTATAACGCTTTCAGTACCGGCAACCCGCCCGAGCACGAAACCATTATGCCTTTTACCCGCCTGATGGGTGGCCCAATGGATTATACGCCAGGTATATTTAAACTAAAAGGTTATTCTGCCGATCCAACCCGCCAGGTGCATACCACTTTAGCCAAACAGTTAGCCTTGTATGTAACGCTGTATAGCCCACTACAAATGGCGGCAGACTTGCCAGAGAATTATGAGGGACACATGGATGCGTTTCAGTTTATTAAAGATGTAGCTACCGACTGGGACGATACCAAAGTACTGGAAGCCGAACCGGGCGATTATATTACCACCGCCCGTAAAGCCAAAGGAACCGACAACTGGTTTATAGGTGCTATTACAGATGAAAACAGCCGCAGCACAACATTGCCGCTCACATTTTTAGATAAAGGCAAAAAATACGAAGCCACCATTTATGCCGATGCTAACAATGCTGACTGGAGGGCTAATCCTGAAGCCTATCAGATTAAAAAAATAATGGTAACAAGTAATACCAAATTAAATTTAAAGCTGGTAGCAGGCGGAGGAGCAGCTATCAGCATTAAGCCTATAACGAAATAATAATCAGAAATTTAAACTTTACAACAATGCCCATCGGTTATACCGATGGGCATTGTTGTTTAACAGTATTTATAAAGCTCTTACCGAATCGAGTTTGTTATAAAGGTTTTCTTTACTATCAGGTTGCAGCTCTGCCAGAGATGGATTAGCATTAGGTTTACCAACTATGTTACCATGTTTATCAACAATTACATAAAAGGGAATATATGGGAAGAATTTACCTCCGGAAGGTTTCCCAACAACATTATTAGCTAAACTAATTTCTTCCTGCGTACCGCCCCTTACTAAAATATGATACCCTGCAGGGTTCAACTCTTTCAACCTGTTTTTCCATCTTATCCCGGGCAATGGTGCCGGTCTATACAGATATATAAAAAGGCAATATCATCAGCATCTTTATAATGGCTGGTTAAAAGCGGGCTGTACTTTTGCAGCTCTTCAAAACAGGGAGGGCAGGTTGTGCCCCAGATATCTACGTAAACTACCTTATTCTTAAATTCAGGCCGTTGAAGAACATCGTGCAGGGAAGTAAAAGGTTTATCCTCCCAAATAACAATCTGTTGATTGCCTTTGTAAGAAGTGGCTTTTAAAACGTAAGCGCCTCCGATTATTAGAATTAGTAAAACGGTTAAAGCGGAGTAAGTAAGCCATTTTTTCATATTGTGGGTGTTAGGCGTCAGTAAATTATAAATAAGATCATCCGTTTTGCAAACTGTTACAGGCAGAAGCCCGCCTAATTCATTATTTATGACAGAAAATCAACACAGTTAAATAATTTAATTAACACGACACAAAACCAAACCCTCACCTCACTGGTTTATACTTTACAGCGCTTAATGAAAAGCCTGATTATAAATAGTGTATCAATATGTTAGTGTCTGCATTTCAAAAACCTGAGCAACATCCATTAAAAGTTGTGACTGATACTAAAACAGCTGCCGGAGATGAGCAATTACTGCATGCTATTACCCTTAAGGCTGAGGCAGCAACCAAGCCTTCGACCGGCAAACCGGAGCCGGCTTTGCAGGTGGTTGAAACACAACAACATGCTGATAATTTTACGATAACCTTCAGTTATGCGCAGCAACTGCACCGCACCAAGGTACTTAGAATAGGTTCGGGGTATAAAAAACCAGTTTATATGTACAAAGTAGTGCTTAATAGCCGTTTAAGTAATGGCGAAGTAAAACTGTGCTGGTTGCAACAAAACGAGCAAAACTGGGATGTATTATTAGGGAATAATATCGACGCTACATTATTAAAAGCCATTACAACAGCCATTGAAAGTATGGAATAACAATAGCTTGCTGTGATTTAATTCTTAAAGCCATGGAACAGCAATTAGATCATTATGAATTTATTAACTCTCAAACCGGTAACGTGATCTGTTACCTTACAGTATCAAATGATACATCTGAAAGAGAACTGGCAACAAAACTGCAAAAGAAACGTGCCGAACTGGCCGTTAAAAACAACCTGTATGTAGAGTTAATCTATTGGCAGGTCGAGGGTCACGTTATCAGGTAATTGCACACTGGCCCGGGAAGTATATGTTAAAGTAAGGCTAAATCTACCCAGGCCAATATTTTCAGTATCCAATATTTCTCTTATTTCTTTTTCGCATTCCGCATCGATAGATTTTGTTGAGATCAAAACCATATCAACTTTAAGCTTGCGGCATATGGCAATCAGGCTTTCTTTGCCACTGTATATTTTGTAGCCATGCAAATACATGTTATGCTTTGTTTCATCATCATCTATCCAACCAACCGGCCTTAGTTCGTGCCTGTGGTTTTGCAAAAGTTCTTTAATAAGTAAATAGCCGCTATCGCCGGCTCCGTATATCAGCACCTTTTTTTCAACATGCCTGTTTCTGTTTATTAAATCGCTAAGCCAGCGATAAAATAGCCTGGTAAACATTACACCAACATAGGTTATCAGAAAATCAATCAGGAAGAAATAAATATTATAACCTGTTTTGCCTTTATAAAACATAATAGTTACTAAAGCCAGTGTTGATAAAGCAATGGTTATAAAATAACCTGCCGCTTCCAGAACCTCCATATACCGCCACATACGATAATAGAGATTGGTGATATAAAACATGGATATTTTAACGCATATAAAAGTAGCCAGTATAATATAGTCGCTTTCTACATCAATATGCATGGCTTTGGTAGCCAATAAAAAGGCGCTGTAGATAATTAATATATCTGTACATACACCAATAATGAGTTTTTTGTGGAAGAGGAAAAACCGCAGCATCAAATTGTTGCCCCCCTTTTGCCCCCGCATACGCAGGTAAGTAAGCTTTTCTTCCGACTCGTTATAAACTTTTACTTTAGAGAGCAGCACAGAAAAAATAACTGAAAAAACTGCCAGCATCAGGATGCATAAAAATAGGTTATTAATTTGTGTTTTATACATTAATATACACAACAACCCCCAAACGCCGCTTATACAGTAAAGGGTTAAAACCGCTTTTTTTTCACTTAAGCCCAGAGCTACCAAACGGTGTGAAGTATGGTCTCGTCCACCCTGGTCAATCCGCCGCCCTGCCGCCAGGCGTTTAATAGTAACCAATGTGGTATCCATAATGGGGATAGCCATTAAACTAATAGGAATAAGCAGTACCAATATAGCTGACGATGAACCCAGTTTATTTTGTACAGCGATACTTAAAAACGATAAAGAATAACCAAGAAACAAGCTCCCCGAATCGCCCATAAATATACGGGCAGGCTTAAAATTATAGAAAAGGAAACCTACTGTAGCACCGGTAATGGCAAAAGCCATCCCTGCCAGTGCATATTGCCCGTTTATAATACCCAATACACCCGATATAAAGGCAACTATGCCAGAGATACCAGATGCCAGGCCATCCATATTATCTAAAAGATTAATGGCATTGGTGATGCCTATTACCCATATAAAAGTTAAAGGTATAGCTGTACAAAATA
>CAHJXH010000253.1 GCA_903644075.1 Sphingobacteriaceae bacterium
TGAAACGCCGAAACCCGAATTTAAGTACTTAGGCGGCAATAAAAAGCAGTTTTTAATACTAGTGAATTATGCTGCTGATGAATACATGACCGAAGCGCATTTAAAAGCGTTGGAAAGCACCCTCGGTCGTAAAACGCTTGCTATGGATGATGTGGCTATTTTAAACACCACCAGATACGCAGCTAACGATCACCAGGAATTTGTTGCATTTTTTTCGCCAGCGAAATTGTTGATTTTGGGTACCCAGGCTATACCTACAGGATTGGCTTCGCCACAGCTCAATGTTATTCAGCAATTAGAAAATCGCCTGCAATTGTTTACACACAGTTTCGACGAAATGCTGGCCGATCGAGATAAAGCCAAAGCATTTTGGGAACAAATGAAGAATTTATAATATGCCTTACCAATTAGTATTTGCCACCAATAACCGCCACAAGCTGGATGAGGTTGCCGCCAAAATAGGCGATAAATTTAAATTGCTTACCCTGGATGATATTGGCTGCACCGATGATATTGAAGAAACCGGCAGTACTTTCCACCAAAATGCATCTATCAAAAGCCATTACATTTTTGATCATTATAAACTAGATTGTTTTGGCGATGACAGCGGCCTCGAGATAGATGCCCTTAACGGCGAACCGGGTATTTACTCGGCCCGCTATGCGGGTACGCATGGCGATCATGATGCCAATATCAATAAGGTTTTAACTAAGCTTCAAAACCAAACCAACCGCACAGCCCGTTTCCGCACCGTAATATCGTTAATATGGAAAGGCGAGGAACATTTTTTTGAAGGCACGGTAGAAGGAACAATCCGCCAGGAGCGCTCTGGTGCCAAAGGCTTTGGTTACGACCCTATCTTTCAGCCCTATGGTTACGATATCACTTTTGCCGAAATGGGGATAGAGGAAAAGAATGCGATTAGCCATAGAGCTATTGCTATGGAGAAGTTATTGGCATTTTTGAAAGAACGGTAGAAGAGAGTCAAGAATCAAGAATCGGGACAGCCTCAACAATTCACGTCATTTCGAGGTGCGAAGTAATCCCCGACCGATTAGTACTAACTTTAATTAACGCAGAAACCATTATGAGTGGATTGTACCATAATGAGTGTCAGTCCCGCTCAATCGCCGCGGGTAGGCTTGTTACTTTGTAGCCATAAAGATTCTGTGTTAAGAATGACAAAGCTTAGTGCTAATGACGTGTGAGGTACAAGCCACCTAATGCTTTACCGTATCAACTCTAGCCGGAACTTTCTTCAGCAAAGAATCCTTAACTGATTTAATAGCCGGTTGCTTTAATAATAAAGTAGTATCCTTTAAATTAACCTTTCCCGATTGCTTTATCGCTTTGTTAATCACAGAATCTTTGATGGCTTTGCTGCCGGGTTGCTTCATCAGGTTGCTCAAGCTGTCTTTTATGCCTTTAGCACCCGGTTGGGCCATCAGCTTATTTAACAGTGAGTCTTTCCCGGCAATACTACCTGGTAATCCTTTAATTGGCAGACCAGGCTTACCTTTGGCAGGCGATTTGGCCGTTGGGTGTTTATATTTCCCTGTTTTATCTAACTCAGGGATAATCTGTTCTTTAGATACCGGGCGCTCTTTGGGTTTCCAGATAAAACCTTTTAATATTTTTTCATCTTCGGTAAACTTAGCCGGTGGGCCGTAGCGGTGCTCGGTTTTTACGATGTCGAGCACGTTCGAAATTTTGTTATCCTTAAAGTTAGCACGGATCCGGCTGGATAGCGAACGGTACATACCGTCTACTTTTTTCAAGCTATCCCTCGAAAAATAGATCCTTTCGGCGTTGCCATCCACAAACATGCGGCTTAGCTTATCGTTAACAAAAAAGCCCCGCATTTTTTTACCTGCAACCTGGTTAAAGTGCGTAGTATCGTTATCCTCCACATTCACAATAAATGAGTTGTAAAAGATGTCCATGTTGTCCAGCTTCTTATTCTTCATTTGCAGATAAAGGGTATCACCGCTCATCTGCGAACCTTCGGCCCAGATCATTGGGTTTACGTAACAGCGAATAGTAGAATCGCTCGAACTATAGAAAATGGAGTCGGCCTTGGCCTGTAAATCCGATTTATAAATTTTAGCATTATGGTGGCCAAACAGTATCCGGATACGAGAGGTATCACTCAATACAAATGGCTTGACTGCCAGGTTAACTGAATCGATTGCGGCTTTCACGTTTACGGCCGGTTTTTTATCTGTTGAAGATGGGGCTTTTTTAGGTGGTGCTTGTTTTACAGCCTTCACAGGAGTTTTTCTCGGCGGACCAAAGAAATCGCTATGCCTGTAGCTGGTATCGGCCATAAACTTAGGCGGTGTAATATCCAAAAACTTAGATGGCTTTTTATTGCGTGCTGCCCGCTTAGCTAGCCCCGCTGCCGAGGTATCAATAATAGAAGCCAGGCGACGGGCCTCCTGCATGTCCTTTAAAGCTTTGTAGGTCATTACGCGGGTTTCCAGCGTATCAGCCACCCAGTATATGGTATCGCGCTTGGTACGGGCGGCAACGGTGTCTTTGGTTGCAGGTTTCACTTCTGCCGTTTTATTGTCTTTTTTCTTACTGCCTTTTTTAGACGTAGCAACGCTGTCCTTACCTGTAAGGGGTTTAGCCGCTTCAACATTCGGCTTACTGTTGGTTTTAAGCTTAACAGTATCTTTATCCGGTGGCTTAATCGCACTCGCCTTAATTGTAGTGTCTTTTTTTACAGGTAGTTTTATAGCTGAAGTATCAGGTTTGGCTGCATCGGCTTTAAGGGGTGTGCCGGGCGGTATAACATTTTTATTATCAGTGATTTTGACGTGAGCAATATCTGTTACCGGTTTAGTATTGGTGGCAGGTTTTAGCGTTGGTTTATCTTTATTGCCTTTAACATTTGCAGTGGGTTTGGGGGCAACGCTATCTGTTTTGGTGGTGTCTTTTTCTTCGGTTACTATGGTTACCCAGGGGTTTTGCGTTACTACGGTTCTTTCGGGGTTTTGGAAATAGGTACCCAGCTGGCCGTGCAGGGTTATTTTTTGCTCGTTATCATTAAATACCACGTTTTTTACCGCGCGGCCATAGCCTTTAAGCCTATCGTAAAATAAACTGTCGCCTTTTAGTGACTTGGTGCTTTGGGTATATAAATTGTTTTTTCCGAAGGCGGCCTGCTCTGTAATGGTATTATAGGTTCCGTTTTCGGTGTATAGGGTGTCTTTATTTTTTTTGCCGTAAATATGTGTTGGTCCGTAAAAAAACGCAATACGGCTGCCTGTGTTGTAGCGTAGGGTATCTGTTTTAATAACAGCATCAACCGTGGTTAACACGGCATTGTAGCGGAAGTATGAATCGCGCGAATAAGCAAAATAATAGCCGTTAGTGCTGGTAAGTGTGTTGTCTTTATTTACCAGTTTACCGCCGCCGGTATAGGTGCCAATGCGCGTGGCAGTGTTATATGTAAGATAATTAGTGGTGAGCGTGGCATCTTTATCTACCATTTTCACGTTATCTGTAAGCAGGGCAATATGAGTATTGCCGTTATAGTTCAGCTTATCCGAATAAATATTCAGCGTATCGCCCTGATTAATGTTCACATGGCCAAAGGCATCAAAAGAGTTTATGGCCGGATAAAAATAAGCGCTGTCTGATCGCAGGATGGAATAATCCTGCTTGAAAACACCATTATATACTTTAATTACATCGGCGCCATTGCGTTTAATGCCCTGGCTCCGTTCGGAAGAAATAAGGTTTACTACCGATGCTTTTTTAGGCTGAGGTTGAGATCGGGGCCGAAGCTGACACATTGCATCGAGCCCTAAAAACAGTAATAAACAGATTAACACGTATCTTATCACAGTACAAAATTACTTTTTTTGTTGCGGTTATTAAATTAAATAATTTTGAGCATGCTACCACTTGCCCTTTTTAATGCCTTTGCCCAGCAAAACAGCTTGTTTACACGGCAAACAAAAATAATTGCGGCCGTAAGCGGTGGCATGGATTCGGTATTAATGGCCCGTTTGCTGCACGCAGCCGGGCTCGATTTTGTTATTGCCCATTGCAACTTTCAACTGCGGGGCGATGAAGCCCTGCGCGACCAATCTTTTTGCCAACAACTGGCAGCCAATCTTGCCGTACCATTTCATACCATAAACTTTGATACCACACAGTATGCCGCCACGCACAAAATATCTATACAGATGGCTGCGCGCGATATGCGTTATACGTGGTTTGAAGAATTAAGGCTACAGTTGGGTTATGATGTGATTGCATTGGCTCATCATCAGAACGATACGATTGAGACGATATTGTTGAACCTTACCCGCGGCACCGGTATTGCAGGCTTGCACGGCATCAGACCAAAGGTTGGAAATTTGGTGAGACCCATGCTGTTTTTATCACGTGATGAAGTGATGGCCATAGTTAAGGCCAATAAGATTGATTTTGTTGAAGATAGCTCCAATGCTTCGGTTAAATACGCTCGAAATAAA
This sequence comes from Sphingobacteriaceae bacterium, assembly GCA_903644075.1. GTDB lineage: Bacteria > Bacteroidota > Bacteroidia > Sphingobacteriales > Sphingobacteriaceae > Mucilaginibacter. The sequence continues at coordinate 4,491 of CAHJXH010000253.1, forward strand.
ATTCGCCATGAGGTGGTGCCGAAGCTAAAAGAACTAAACCCAAATCTCGAGAATACCTTCCAGGAGCATCTGCAACATTTTGCCGAGCTGGAACAATTGCTGGAAATGCAATTGGAGAATTTAAGGTCGAAACTATTCATCAAACATCAACAAGAAATCCATATCCCGATTAAATCGCTTCAGGATTTAAAGCCTCAAAACTTGCTGATTTTTGGCTTGTTGAAACCATTTGGTTTTAATGTGACGAGTGTGAATGATTTAATTGATTCATTAGGTAAACATGCGGGACGAAAGTTTGAAGCCACAGACTTTAACATAATTTTAGATAGGGACAAGGTTATTCTTAGCCCGGTAAAAACGGATGGAAACCGCACGGTTACCATAGATGAACAAACTGATCGAACCAAATTCGGTAGTAATCATTTCGATATAACACATACCATACTGCCTTACGAAATCGTTAATAATTCAAATATCGCTGCAATTGATGCGGAATTATTAAGCTATCCCTTAAGTATCCGTACCTGGCAGCAAGGCGACTATTTTTATCCCCTGGGTATGAAAACGCGCAAAAAACTGAGCGACTTTTTCATCGGGCAAAAGGTGCCGTTGCATCATAAAGATCAGGTCCCGGTGCTGGTTAATGGCAATGGCGATATTATTTGGGTAGCGGGCTTTAGGGTTGATAACAGGTATAAAATAACGCCGGGAACTAAAAAAATTTCTATCTTCGAACTAACAGAATTATAATGGCCGATAAACCCGTTTTTACAGAAAAGCAATATCTTGGACGCGAGTGGATACCAGTTACCATACGGCTGATGCTAGCCCTCATCTGTTTTGCGGTTTATTTTTTTACAGACGAACGCGAACGTAACGGCGACTTGTTGGTAGTTGTAGGCTTCGGTATTGTAATCATCTCCATTATAATGGGTTTTATGCTGCACTTCCGTACCCGGGTAATTAATAAAAGCATTTTATTGGATGGCCTTTGGACCAGCCGCCTTGTTAAAATAGATCTTAACAGTATTGTAAAGGTAGAAACCGGCACCTATAGCCGTTACCTGTTTAACAACCCGGTTTATAACCTGCACAAAAAAGGTACTATCCGCTTTTTTACTGCAGGTAATGATGCCATCCATCTTACCGATCGCGACGGCCTGCTTTATATTATCGGCTCGCAGCACTGTAATGAGTTTTTGCGCGCGATTAAGGAAGAGATGAAGAAGTAAAGAGAGGGAATCTGGAAGGAATCAGGAATCGAGAGTCAAGAATCGGGACTTCTTTGATAGTGAAGAATTAAATGAAAATCATAAAAGAAAAGACCTTAGCCAATGGCTAAGGTCTTTTCTTTTATTTATGGCGAGTGATATGAATCTGCACATCTGCATATTCACACATCTGCACATCTATTTACTCATTCTCTATAGCCGAAAATATTTCCAGTACGATGTTCCAGCGGTGGTTAACGTCTGGTTGCCAAATGCGTACATAGCTGTAGTTGCTTACTATGTTGCCTTTTTTAATGCGGGCTTTACCATAGCTGTAAGCAAGGTCGCCACTGCTAGAGCGGCCTGCGTTTACGGTTTCGGCAGTAATGCTGATACCTTCGTTGTTTAAAAATTTCATGGTTTTATCAACACCAACAACGGGTTGAAAACCAGGGAAATAAAAACGGCCTTCTGTGCTGAAGAATTCTTTATACGTAGCCAGGGCAGAAATATCGAGCGTATGGTTAAAGGTTTTATCGGTGTTTACAATAATGCCTTTTCCTAAAAACGGATCTTTACTCG
>CAHJXH010000254.1 GCA_903644075.1 Sphingobacteriaceae bacterium
ATTCGAAGAAATGAATAAAGAAACTATCATCAACAGGGATATTATAATAGTTGGGCAGCAACCGTGGGATGTTGAGATTGGTAGTAATTGTAAAAACCTTGCCGAAGAGTTTAGCAAGAACAACCGCGTACTGTATGTTAATTCGCCTTTAGATCGCGCTGTTTACCTGAAAAATAAAAACGACGCAAAAATCAAAAAGCGGATTGATGTAGTTAAAGGCCGTGCCGATGGCCTCATCAAAATTACCGATAACATCTGGAACCTATACCCGGATGAGATGATCGAATCCATCAACTGGATCAGTAATATCACCCTGCATACCGTTTTAAACAAGATCAATAACAAGCGTTTCGCCGCATCTATTTTAAGGGCTGCACAGAAACTGGGCTTTAAAGACTTTATCCTATTTAATGACAATGATATTTTTAGATGCTTTTACCTGCCCGAGCTTTTAAAGCCCGCTGTAAGCGTTTATTATAGCAGGGATAATATGGTAGCCGTTGAATACTGGAAATACCACGGCAAGCGCCTGGAGCCCTTACTGATAGCCAAGAGTGATGTGTGTGTAGGTAACTCGAGCTACTTAGCTAATTACTGCAGAAAATATAACCCAAATTCATACTACGTTGGCCAGGGCTGCGACCTGAATATGTTTACCGGTTTTAATAACGCTTTTATCCCCGAAGATCTGAGCCGCATTAAAGGACCAATTATAGGTTACGTAGGTGCACTACAAAGCATCAGGCTGGATATAGAGCTATTAGAGCACATCGCGCAAACCAAACCCGAATGGCAATTGGTTTTAGTAGGGCCGGAGGATAGGGAATTTACGGCGAGCAAACTCCACACGTATCCCAACGTTCATTTTTTAGGAAGCAAAACTTCTGATCTGTTACCTGCTTATATTGCGGGATTTGATGTGTGTATTAATCCTCAGGTTATCAATGAGGTAACCATTGGTAACTATCCGCGCAAAATAGATGAGTATTTGGCTATGGGTAAACCTACTGTAGCTTCACATACAGAGGCTATGAGTGTATTCAGCGAATTTGTTTACCTGGCGAAAAATAAAAACGAGTATATCCCCATCATTACCAAAGCGCTGGAAGAAAATACACCCGAACTACAGCAGGCCCGTATTAATTTTGCATCCGGCCATACCTGGGAAAACAATGCGAAGGCCATCTACGCGGCCATTAATGCAGACCGATCTAATCTTTCTTAAAGGTTATCAACTCGTAAGTGTGTTTCACGTTGCGGTAGATAGCCCGTGCAAATGCTACGAAAGGGTTTGTGCTCTGGCGAAAATCGCTGCGGGTTAAGGTCATGGTACTTGGTTCGGCATCGGTATTAACCTGCTCGAACAAGCCTTTATAATCTTCATAAAACATGCCTTTGCCTTTGTGCTTAAGGAAAGATAACGCCATTAAAAACTCGGTACGGTCGCCTTTTAGGCCTTCGGCATAACGGCCAAATTTTTCGAAGAAAGTAGTGCGGCGTAAATGCGGGTGATCGCTATAGCAATGGAATTTACGATAGCCGGGATACCAGGTCTTAAATATCATTTCAGAATAACCATCGCGATAGGGTTTCAGGTACGGGTATTTAAAGTAGGCGTAAAAGCGTACAATGTCCATGTCCTTGCGCTCTTCCATAATAGATAAGGCATCTGCCAAATGTTTACCATATCCCGGAGCAGGATCAAAATCTTCCTGAACGTATAATGTATATGGATTAGTTACAGCGTCCTGACCTTTATTGATATTATTACCCAGCCCTTTGTTTTTTGGCGTGGTAACTAAATTAAAACCATATTTATCTTTTATAGATTGAAGATATTCCTGGTGCTCAGGCTTACTGCCATCGTCAGACACCACAATGCCTCCAAAACTAATATCCTGAGCTGCAAATGCCTGCAATAACCGCTCGAGCGACTGGCTGCGATTGTAGTGTGTAATTAATATAGTGACTGCATTAAACTGCTGCGCCATAGAAACAAGGGTATTGGTAAAAGCTTATAACAATAAATACGGATAATAATACTTAAAGGGTTGTTGCGGCTTAATGTTTTTTATATAAAACCTGGTAAGTCCATTTCAGGAGTTTAAACTTAAGATAAAAATAACGCACAGCTAATGCTGCCGGGTTTTTACTTTCGCGCCAACTGGCACGGCCCATGGTACTGGGCTCGTCCGAAGAGTTTTTTTGATGAAACAGCGTGGTATATTCATCATAAATTAATCCGCGGCCTTTATTTTGAATAAACGATGTAGCCATACCAAATTCAGTCAAATCGCCTTTTATACCTTCGGGGTAACGACCGAATTTTTCCAGGAAATTGCTCCTCCGTAAATGCGGGTGATCACTGTAAACATAAAATTTAAGATGATTACTGTAAAACGGCGAAGCTTTAAATATCATTTCCGAAAATCCTTTCCCGTAAGATTTCGTATAAGGATAAGAGAAGTAAGCATAAAAGCGGGCAATGTCTAAACCGGCATCGGCCTTAAAAAAACTAAGTGCATCAATAAAATGTTCAGCAAAAATGGCTTGGGGTTCAAAATCTTCCTGTATATACAGCGTGTATGGCGTGGCAACTGCATCCTGGCCTTTGTTAATGTTATTGCCCAGGCCTTTATTTTTAGGCGTGGTTACCAAAGTAAACTGGTATTGCTCATGTAAACCTTTAATGTAGTCAACATGTTCGGGCTTGCTGCCATCGTCTGATACTACAACGCCGCCGAAGGTGAATTGCAGGTCGGCAAAAGTTTTCAGCAGGCGCTCTAGCGAACGGCTGCGGTTGTAATGGGTAATGAGTAAAGTAACTTCGGGGAAATGCAGCTGAGCCATTTATAAAGGTCCTTATTTTATGCTAATATCTAATAAAATAGATTATTTTAATTATCCTTGTTTACGAATATTTCAAAGATAAAGATGTGGTCGAAAGTAATTAGTGCGATAAAAAACAAACATTTCCTATCCTTAGCCGGCAATGGAATCATGATCATATTAAGTATGATTACCACTGCTATCATCTTCCGGGCGCTGCCAATTGCAAGGGCAGGGGAGTGGGGGTTCTTTCAAGCCACATTTCTGTTGATCGATACTTTCCGTTCGGGATTTATCACCACGGCCTTCATTAAGTTCTACGCCGGTTCTGACGAGAAACGTACAGCCGAAGTAGCAGGATCAACCTGGTTTGTTGCGTTGATAATTACCGGTATACTGGTTGTGCTAAACGTACCTGCTTTGTTTCTTTCGAAATATATTTCAGACGAAGGTCTGTTGCTCTTTATCAAATGGTTTGGCCTGGCTTACCTGTTTACGCTGCCTATGTTTATGGGCACCTGTGTTTTACAGGGCGAACAACGATTTGATCAGCTTTTGTATGTGCGTTTTGTTAACCGCGGGTCGTTCATCTTATTCATTATCGTACTCATCATCATGAAAAAGATGAGCCTCGAAACATTACTATACGCTTACCTTATCTCTAACTTAATTACCAGTATATATGTGATGCTGATGGGCTGGTCGCGCATTAGTACGCTTGCCAAGCGCTCTAAGGCCAGCATTATGGAGATCTATAATTTTGGTAAATACAGTGTGGGTACAACGCTGAGTTCTAATATGTTCCGCACGTCTGATACTTACATTATTAACTTTATGCTGGGGCCTGCAGCCTTGGCTATATATAACCTGGGCCAAAGTTTAATGCAATTGGTTGAGGTACCTTTGGTAAGCTTTGCTGCCACAGGTATGCCGGTATTATCTGCGCATTACAATCAGGGTAATCGCGAAGGGGTAATCCATACCATGAAGAAATACATAGGTATGCTTACCATCATTTTGATACCTGCCTGTATTATAGCCTGCCTGCTGGCTGATTTTGCTATCGGGCTTATAGGAGGCGGCAAATACGTGCACACAGAAGCAGCCAATGTATTTCGCCTGTTTATGACTTTCGCGCTTTTATATCCTGCCGATCGCTTCTCTGCCCTTACGCTTGATGTTATTCACCGCCCGCAGGTTAACTTTTATAAGGTGTTAATTATGCTGGCCGCCAACATAATATTCGATTACCTGGGGATACTGGTATTTGGCAATATATATGGGGTAGCTATAACCACAGCTATACCAGTTTTAATTGCAGTGGTTATCAGTTATGTAGAATTGCGTAAATATCAGAAATACTCTTTTTGGAATATTTATTCGGTTGGGTTTTACGAAACTAAGTTGTTATTAAAACAAGGCCTGGCCATGATAAGGCCATCAGCCAGTTAGATGCTTACTGTGGCGGTAAAAGTGTTAAGGTTAGTCTCGCTATCGTAATGGTAGCTGAATTCGTCGGTAGCTTTGGTAATGATCAGCAGGCCAAAATGTTCGGGAAAATCATTTTCGGTATCGATAAAAGGTACTGTATTCTCGTGACAGTAAAAATAAGCTACGCCATCTTTTTCAACGGCATATAGCGTATGCATTACATCTGCAGTAACAATTATGGCGTTCTCAAATTGATCATTCTTAACTTCTGGCAAAATTAGCGGGTTGCCATGATCCTTTTTTTCGAATTTAACCATGCCATCCTTAATTTCGATGTTGAGTTTAACCTCATGCGTGTTGGCATGTTTTATAGCATTGGTAAGCAGCTCGGTTAGTATAAATTTCGATTTAAAAAGTAACTCGCGGGTACCCTCGCCATTGGGTATATTAGTTTTTATTAACAGCAACATTTCCTCTAATAAATTAGCAGGCATACTGTCGAAATGAGCCAGGGTGAAAGATTTCTGTACAATCACTTTATCTTCTCCTGTTTAGTTTTCTTTAGTGGCATCGCTAAAGCTATCGTAAATCTTAAATACTTTGTCGAGGCGTATCAGTATAAGCAAATCACGTATGTCTTTATTTAAGCCAACCAGGGCAATATCCAGTTTTAATGATATGGCATGTTTGAGCGCAGCTACCAGCGCACCTAAAAATGTACTATCGATATAATTTACGTGGTGCAGGGTTAAAACAATTTTCTTATGGTACAGATCCAGCATGGCAATAATTTCCGACTTAAAGGTATCGGCATTTGCCATATTAGCTTCCTGAATTTTAACGTCAACCAGTAAATAGTCATCCTGGTTTTTAATAATATCAATCATTTTTTAGGCTGTTTTGTAGATGTGTATAATGCTGCAATCATCAACCAGTGATGCCTGCGGCTGTTTGGTCAAAAACTGTTTCAGTTTTTCGAACGAGTTTTTGCTGTTCGTAATGCCTTCCAGTTTTTGCTGAAACAAATTATAATCGGTTTTGGTGCCACCCGGCACAGCAAAATCAATAATGCCGTCGGTAAATATAAAAAGCTGGTCGCCCGAGTTCATACTGATCTCTTGCTGATCGTATTGACCGTCGGCAAATAATCCCAGTAATAAACCGCTGCAACGCAGGGATTCAAATTTCTTAGTCTTGGCCTCGTAATAAAGTAATGGCAAATCTCCGGCACCGGCGTAAGTTACCTGGTTGGTTTCGTGGTCGATCATCAACAAGGACAGGCTTGCCAGTATGTCTTTCAGGGCATCATCCTCACAAATAATCTGGTTTACCTTTTCGAGTATCCCTGCGGCTGAGTATTCGTGGCCCGAAACACCAAAGCGTACCGCTGCGCGGATATAACTTAAAAAGCTAAAGCTCAGAAACCAGGCCATCCATTTTTTACCCATCACATCGCCCAGGATAACAAAACTGAAACGCTCTGTTACCTGTATAAAATCGATAAAATCCCCTCCGGGAATGTCCTGGAAAGATTTATGCCAGAAATTAACTTCATAACCCTCAACAACCGGTGCTTTTTGCGGTACCGAACGAATGTTTAAGGCAGCCACGGCCTTTTTAACTTCCAGCTCAGACAGTTCGCGTTGTTTGCTTACCGTAGCGAGCAGGTTATTAATCTTGGCTATAATTACGTTGATCGGCGTATCCTTTATTACATAATCAATGGCGTGCAGATCTAGGCCGGTATTAACCAGTTCTTTATCAGAAAAATCGGTGAGGAATATAAAGGGGATATCTTTTAGTTCGGGCTGTTTTAAAACGTACTTCCTAAACTCAATGCCATTCATTTTGGGCATCTGGTAGTCGGAAAGGATAGTATCCGGCAAATCGGCCGATAGTTTGCGGATAGCCTCATTGGCCGATTCGGCAACGGCGCATTCAAAGCCGGCCTTGCTAAATGCCTTCGACAGCATTTTTAGAAA
>CAHJXH010000255.1 GCA_903644075.1 Sphingobacteriaceae bacterium
GGAAACGCTCGTAGTGGCCTAAGTCGAGGTCGGTTTCGGCGCCATCTTCGGTTACATAACACTCGCCATGCTCGTACGGATTAAGCGTACCCGGGTCGATGTTAATGTATGGATCAAATTTTTGGATGGTTACGCGATACCCGCGCGATTGAAGCAATTTGGCTAAAGAAGCGGATATAATCCCCTTCCCTAACGACGAAGTAACGCCGCCCGTAACAAATATATATTTAGTCATGATTTCTTGTGTACGGGATACAAAAGTAAGAAAATTTACCGTGTTTGGTGTACTTGTGGAGAAAATGACAAAATGTGAATAGAAGTTTTTTGAGAAGGGAAATAAGAATCGGGAATCAAGAATCGAGACGAGCGATTGATAGATAGTTGTTTATATTTTATTCTAAAATATACTTGTCATTCAGAGCGGTAGCGAAGAATCTTCTGCGGATGAAAGTGTAGAAATTGCAAGGCGAAGAAGATTCTTCACTCCGTTCAGAATAACAAAAATGGAGCGAATAACAAAAGAAGGAGAATTAGTAAAGCGAAGACATTAATTAAGCGCTTTGCCTGTTACCGCTATATGAGGCTATCTTCTTATACAATTCGTTAGGGTTAAATGGCTTGCTGATGTAATCATTCATCCCTACGGTAAAGGCGCGGTCTTTAATATCGAGCATGGCCGAGGCCGTGAGGGCAATGATAGGGAGTTTCTGATATTTGGCATCGGGCAGGTTACGGATGGCTTCAGTGGTTTGGTAACCGTCCATTTCAGGCATTTGCAGGTCCATCAGTATCATGTCGTAATCGTTGGTTTGCACCAGGAGCAGGGCAATTTCGCCGTTTTCGGCTACGTCGCAATCTATTTGCCATTGTTTCATAAACTGCCTGGCCAGTATTACGTTAATCTGGTTATCTTCTGCTATTAATATGCGGGTGCCCTGTAAGCTCTTTTGTTTAATATTTTCGTCAGTATATAGGTTGCTTTTTAGCTTTACAGCACTATTTTTAAATGACAGACTGAAATGAAATTTAGAGCCTTTGCCCAGCTCGCTATCTACATAAATATCACTTTCAAGTAATTGCAGTAAGCGCCGTGTAATTGTTAGGCCTAAACCTGTGCCTCCATATTTTCGGGTGGTGTCTGAGCTGGCTTGGGTAAAGCTGTTAAATATATCGGTTTGCTTATCTTTTGGGATACCTATGCCGGTATCGGTAACTTCAAAATCAATTACCGCATTATCCTTATCTGTGGATGATAACGTGGCCGAGATGGTTACCTTGCCTGTCTCTGTAAACTTAATGGCATTGGTAACTAAATTGGTGAGTATCTGGCCTAAACGTACCGGGTCGCCAATTACGGCATCAGGTAAATCCTGGTCAATCATCAGTTTAAGCTGAATGTTTTTTTCGTTGGCCTTTTGCAATAACGATAAACGGATGTTGGCGATCAGGTCTTTTAGGTTAAAATCCACGTTTTCAAATTCAAGTTTGCCGGCCTCTATTTTGCTGAAATCAAGTATGTCATTAATCAATACCAACAGGTTTTCGGCAGAGAATTTCAACAATCTCAAAAACTCCATTTGCGAAGGTTTGGGGTCTTGCTGCAGCAGTAAGTGCGTAAAGCCAATAACCGCATTCATCGGCGTTCTGATCTCGTGGCTCATTACCGAAAGGAACTGCGATTTAGCCATAGCGGCTTTTTCGGCAACATCTTTGGCGTGGATCAATTCTATCTCCAGTTCTTTGGCCTTGGTTATTTTTTCCTGCAGAAAACCGATCACATTCATCATGTCGTCATCAGTTTCTGAAATGTTGAAGGTAGAATCTGGGTCGAGCGCTTTAATAGCTTCTTTTAACTGCCAGATGGATTTTAACTTCAACTCGTTCTGATCATGCAGGTTAGCTGTTACTTGCTGGTATTCCTGCTCACTGATCTGGAAGGCATGGTCGGCCAGTTTCTTGGCTTTATCGAAATTGTTGTACGAGTTGTTGATGGTAGTTAAAAACTGCTTAATAACCTCATCTTCCAGATATTCGGGAGGGAGTTGCTTTTGAATTTGTTTATTAAGCAGGTAATGATAATCCATCTGTGAGCAGTTACGAATATTCGCGTGTATTAGTTTGTTTCTGATAAAGTTGTGATGGTCATGGTTTGGTTATGCAGCTCGCACTGTGACTGATTGTTGTAAGGCGATAATTCACCGTACGAATAAAAGCCGGTTACCTTAACGGCATCGCCTAAAGCTTCCTTCACAATCATAATTTCTTCGTCGGTTCTGTCGAGTAATACCAGTTTACGGCCAACGCAACTCACCAGTATGGCCAGCTGTGGGTTTTCGGTATCCGCATCAGCCGCAGCTTTTGATGAAGCATCTATCAGCTTATCAAAATTGGCTTTCATTAATCTTACCTTACTGCCCTCGGGCAAATTACCGGCGAAGGTCATGGTTTTATCTTCTTCGTTAATGCTCAATATGGTACGAACCAAATTGTCAGTAGAACCTTTTATATGTAGTGAAATAGGGAATAGCAGGGCAGAACCCGGCAGTTCGTTCACATAATCGCCAAGGTATTGTTTATACAGGTCGAGGGCATTTTTGCCATCAATTTCGTACAGAATGTTTTTGTCCGATTTGGTGATGGTACGCTCGGGCCCAAACTCGTCCCATCCGCCTGATGATCCATGGCCTATCTGCAGTTCATCGCCATAAAATGCGGTTAGGATAATATTGCCTTCAGAAGCCACAGCGTTTAAGCCAGTGTAGGTATGGTTAAAGCGATCTGCATCACCCGCTAAACCTCCGGTAACCAATACGCCCTGGGGCAGTTCACTGTTAATACCGGCTATGAGGTCGCTGCCATTAATGTGCATACCGTCTGATATCACAAAAACAAAGCGCAAACCATTTTTATCCAGGTTGCTGATCAAAAATTTGCCGGCCGCGCAGCTGCTTTCGTGCTCATTAACGGTAGTTTTTACGCAGGTTAAGCGCGACTTTTCGAGCTGAATGGCCGTAACGGCTACGCTTTCATCAAAAACATTATCGTTAATAATTTCGCCTGCGGTAGATGATAGAATGATATTGGCCGAAGGGTAACATTGCTTCAGATGAGCGAACACCGCTTCGTTCTGCACGTTTTCTGCTGAGCCAAAAGCCAATACCAGTTGACATTGTTGCGTATCAAAATTGGCCGACAAATAATCGAGCCAGGTACCGTTTAAATAATGGTGCTGCTGTATCTTCATAAAACAAACCGGTTACGCAGATTAATTAAATATAACTGTTTAATACGGTAGGGTTTGGTACTATGTTCTTTGTAAGAAACACCTTCACGTTGTAAAAGGTCTTAACGTGTTGATGCAGAATAAGTTTTGGGGGAACTTATATACTGTTCATCTTGTTCATTCTAAAAAGGAGTAGAGAATGAGGAGGAAGGTTAGCTACAGGTTGTCATTTCGACGATAGGAGAAATCTTCTACGCTTGTGATGGCGGAAGTATGGCGAAGAAGATTCCTCGCTGGCGCTCGGAATGACAAAAACGAACACTAAATCTTTAGCTTCAGCAAATCCTCCGGCGTATCAATTGCATAGGTTTCCAGCTCGGTTTCAGCAACTTTAATGCGGTAACCGTTTTCAATCCAGCGCAACTGTTCCAGGCTTTCGGCTTTTTCTAATGAAGAGATAGGTAGCTTGGTGATCTGCTGTAAAATATCGGCACGATAACCGTAAACACCGATGTGTTTAAAGTAAGTGAAATGCTGAAGCCAGTTCTCAGTCTGCTGACCGCGGATATGCGGCAGTGGTGAGCGCGAAAAGTAAATAGCCTCGGCAAAACGGTTAATAATTACCTTGGGCGAATTAACGTTGTGCAGTTCTTCCTCTGTTAAAATTTTTTTAATGAGGGTAGCCAATTGGGTTTCTCCATCAGTAAAGCAGGCAGCTACTTTAGTTAATTGTTCCGGGTCGATGTAAGGTTCATCACCCTGGATGTTGATGATCACATCGTATTCAGGATGTAAAAGGGCAACTTCTGCACAACGATCGGTACCGCTTTGGTGCTCGGATGAAGTCATTACAGCCTTGCCGCCAAATGCATGCACGTGCTCAAAAATGCGGTCATCATCTGTAGCAATAATTACCTCGCTGATGGATACGCACTTTTTCGACTGCTCATATACCCGCTGTATCATGCTTTTACCGCCAATATCAACCAGCGGTTTGCCGGGAAAACGGGTAGAAGCGTAACGAGCGGGTATAATTCCTAAAACTTTCATTCTTTAAATTTGATGGTTTTAAAAGCCTTTAAAGCGTCTGTTTGATCCTTTTCTGATAAATTATTGGCAGACAATTGAAATGTAAAATGCGTTTTAGGCTGGCTAATATATACTCCTGTCATCCCTTTGCCTACTGTTTTTGGCCAAATTGTTTTTACAATGTAATTGCCAGATGTATCAATAACTATATTGTGCACAGCTATTTCTTTAGGCAGTTTTATCGGTAATATAATTGTACTGTCTTTGTAAGTCAATTCTGCTATATAATCAGCAGCAGGGTATTTAGTATGCTGGCTTTGGGTTGGTTTGTATACTTTTTTTGAAGGTTCAATTATAGCCTCAACTTTAACTAAAGTGGAATCGGTTATTCCTTTTTCTTTCATTTGTTGGGCTTTAACTTTCTGCACATCCCATTTGGCTGTGTAAGTAACACCAACTTTGCAAAAAACGCAACCCGCTTCATACATCCATTCTTCCGAATTTATATATTGCTGTGCCGTTGGTAATAAACTATTTGCGTAGCCGTGGCTGCTATAATTAAATGAAAATGTGGCGCTATTAGTTTTTATCAGTCCTATAAAAGAATCGTCGCCTTGCTCTTTAATATAATTCCAGTTTTTTGGAACTGAAATTTTAAAAACATTAAGATCAAGCAACTTCCAGCCCGTTTCTAAGGTTTGCGATGACAAGTTACTTGTACATGAAATAAGGCATAAACAAGTAATCATGAAAAATAAATGCCTATTTTTCATAACCTGTAAAACTAAAACAACCCGTGTATTTCGCGTTCTATTTTTTCTATGATGCTGGCCAGGTCTTCGGTATTGTTGGCAAAGTCGAGGTTATCTTTATCGATGATGAGGAGCTTGCCTAATTTATAACCGTCAATCCATTTCTGGTATTTTTCGTTCAGTTTAGACAGGTAATCCAAACGAATGCCGATCTCATATTCACGTCCGCGGCGCTGGATATTGTTTACCAGTGTAGGCACCGAAGCTTTTAGGTAAATCAGCAGATCGGGCGGTTTGATAAATGAGGTAATGTTTTCGAAAATGTTGTTATAATTCTCAAAATCGCGACCAGCCATCAGGCCCATATCGTGCAGGTTTTCTGCAAAAATGAAGGCATCCTCGTAAATGGTACGATCCTGTATTACATCCTGACCGCCGCTTTGTATATCCACAATCTGGCGGAAACGGCTGTTCAGGAAATAGATCTGCAGGTTAAAGCTCCAGCGTTTCATATCGCTGTAAAAATCTTCGAGATAGGGGTTGTTATCAACAGCTTCGTAAAGCGGTTCCCAACCATAATTTTTGGCCAGCAGTTCGGTTAGTGTAGTTTTTCCGGCTCCTATGTTTCCAACAACGGCAATGTGCATGTTTACTTTAGTTTAACCTCTCCCAAACCCTCTCCAAAGGAGAGGGCTTCAGAACAGTTATGCAATATAATATCTTTTTGTTAATAGTCCTCCCCTTTGGGGAGGGCTGGGAGGGATTCTTAGAAATTCCTGAACCCAATTAGTTCTCTTACCTCTTTAATGGTGCGTTGTGCGCTTTCGCGGGCTTTGTCGGCACCGTGGTGAGCTACTTTGCGCAGGTAATCGCTGTCGGCTGCAATATCGTTGATCTTATCGCGCATAGGGGCAGTGGCGATGATCATGTCTTCGGCCAGTTGCTTTTTCAGATCGCCATAACGGATCTGCATTTTATTGTACAGTTCGTTAAAATGATCATGTGTATCTGGTGTAGATACCACTTTAAGCAGATCGAACAGGTTTTGAATTTCCTGTGGTTTTTCCTGGTTTTCGATGGTCGGACCAGCATCAGTAACGGCACGCATTACTTTCTTGCGGATCACCTCGGGGGCATCAGCCAGGTAAACGGCATTGGCTTCACCTTCAGATTTACCCATTTTACCTTTGCCATCCAAGCCCGGTATTTTCACCA
>CAHJXH010000256.1 GCA_903644075.1 Sphingobacteriaceae bacterium
AAAGTATAGCAAACGGATACGTGCCTGATCAAGTATTGATTGATCTTTGCGCAGTATCTTGCTTAATGAAAAATTAAAAAAACTAACTTCTTCGGGCATAATTGGTTGTAACCTGATATGTGAGGAATATCAAATTATTAAAAGTATGTTAACCTTTTGGTATTACCAGGTTAACATACCCTCACACCCTATTATATAGCAATTAACCTGCCAAAGCAGCCAGGCTATCCTGTATCAGCTTTAGTTTTGCCTCTGCATCAGCCCTCTTTTTCTGCTCGTTCTCTATAATATCCGGCTTAGCATTTTGCATAAAACGTTCGTTGGTTAACTTGGCATTTACCGACTTCAGAAAGCCATTCAGATACTCCATTTCTTTCTGTAAACGTTCGGTTTCTGCAACAGGGTCAATATTTTCTGCCAACGGAATATAGAACTCATCAGTTGAAACCATGAAGCTCGCAGCGCCGCTTACCGACTCATTTACAAAGTCTATTTTATCGATGTTACCTAACTTCACAACTATTGGGAGATATGGCTGATAATCGATAGCCGAATTTGCCTTTAACGATAACGACAAGGCATCTTTTGGCGAGAGTTGCTTGTTCTGACGAATATTTCTTATTCCTGAAATAATTTGCTTAACAATTTCAATCTCAGCATTTAACTGGGGATTAAATTGCCCAGATACGGGCATTTTTGCCACAATGCAGCAATCCATCTCATTGCGTGAGCCGAAAATCTCATCATGCCACAGCTCTTCTGTAATGAATGGCATAAACGGATGTAACAGCTTTAAAACATCTTCAAAGAAGCTTATAGTAGCTTTATAAGTTGCACTATCAATAGGTTGCTGATAGGCAGGCTTAATCATTTCGAGGTACCAGGCACAAAAATCGTCCCATACCAGCTTATAAGTTGCCATTAAGGCTTCAGAAAGGCGGTATTGAGCAAAATTATCTTCAATTTCTTTCAATGCTTCGTTAAAGCGGCTGGCAAACCAGTCGATGGCAACCCGATTGGTATTTTCAAGGCTTTCATCTACTTCCCAGCCCTTTACCAGGCGGAATGCATTCCAAACTTTGTTGGCAAATTTGCTGCCCTGCTCGCAATAGCTTTCATCGAACATCAGGTCGTTACCTGCAGGCGATGACATTAAAATACCTACACGTACACCATCGGCACTAAAGGTCTCGATTAAGCCAAGCGGATCGGGCGAGTTACCTAATGATTTCGACATTTTGCGGCCCAATTTATCTCTAACAATACCGGTGAGGTAAACGTTGGTAAATGGCTTTTGCCCACGAAACTCGTGACCGGCCATAATCATACGCGCAACCCAGAAGAATAAGATCTCGGGTGCGGTAACCAAATCATTGGTTGGGTAGTAATAGTTGATATCTGCTCCATCCGGATTTTTAAACCCGTCGAAAACAGAGATTGGCCACAACCATGATGAGAACCAGGTATCAACCACGTCTTCTTCCTGACGGAGATCATTGGTTGTAAGTTGTCGGTTGTCGGTTGTCAGTTTTTGGGCTTCTTCCAGAGCTTCTTCGGCAGTTTTGGCTACCACAAATTTTCCGTTGGGTAAATACCAGGCCGGGATGCGTTGGCCCCACCAAAGCTGGCGACTAATGCACCAGTCCTGCACGTTCTCCATCCAGTGGCGGTAGGTGTTTACAAACTTCTCTGGGATCAGCTTTACATCACCATTCAATACATCTTCCAATGCAGGCTTAGCCATCTGGTCCATTTTGCAGAACCATTGCATAGAAAGGCGCGGTTCGATAACAGCGTCAGTACGCTCAGAGAAACCAACTTGTGATTTATATTCTTCAACCTTCTCTAAAACACCAGCCTCTTGCAACAATACCGCAATTTTTTTACGGGCAGCAAAGCGGTTTTCACCTACTAAGATCTGGGCAAGGTCGTTCAGGCTACCATCATCATTTAGAATATCAATAACCTGCAAGCCGTGTTTCTGGCCAAGCTCATAGTCATTCAAATCGTGGGCCGGGGTTACTTTTAAGCAACCGGTACCAAAGTCCATGGTAACGTACTCATCCGTCATAATCGGGATCACACGATTAACCAATGGAATATATACGCTTTTGCCATGCAGATGCTTGTAACGCTCATCGTTAGGATTAACAAAAACTGCAGCATCAGCCATAATGGTTTCAGGTCTGGTTGTCGCAATAGTTACGTAGTTGCCTGTTGTCTGTTGTCCGTTGTCTGAAGCTCCTTCACCGTCAACTGACAACTGAGAACTGACAACTGGGTACTTAATATAGTAGAGTTTCTGGTTTACTTCTTTACGGATAACTTCCTCATCAGAAACCGCAGTTTTACCCTGCGGGTCCCAGTTAACCATGCGCACACCACGGTAAATCCAGCCTTTTTTATACAGGTGGATAAAAGTATCGATAACGGCATCGCTCAAGTCGTCTTCCATTGTAAAACGGGTACGGTCCCAATCGCACGATGCACCTAATTTCTTTAATTGTTCGAGGATGATACCACCGTATTTTTCTTTCCAAACCCAGGCGTGTTTCAAAAATTCGTCGCGGGTAAGGTCTTTTTTGCTGATGCCCTGCTCCTTTAATAAGGCAACAACCTTAGCTTCGGTAGCAATACTGGCGTGATCCGTTCCCGGTACCCAGCAGGCATTTTTACCCTGCATACGGGCACGGCGAATCAGCACATCCTGTATGGTATTATTAAGCATATGGCCCATATGCAGCACCCCGGTAACATTAGGTGGCGGTATCACAATGGTATAAGGCTCGCGCTCATCGGGCACCGATTTAAAAAATCCATTGGTTAACCAGTAATTATACCACTTAGTCTCCGCTTCTTTGGGCTGATAGGTCTTAGAAATACTCATAGTTTGCAAAAATAAGGTTTTTATTGAAACTGCTAAGTTGATTAAGTTGAATTGTTGATTAGGTTGATTGAGTTGGGTGGGCGGTGAGTAGTTGCTTAAGTGAATAGTTGATTGGATTCGAATGCTGCAACTGCTACTCACCGCTGCTATTTATTCTATCATTCACTTATTTTATCATTGATTTCCTCAACCAATCAACTCAATCAACCTAATCCAACTCAATCCAACTCAATCAACTAACTCATCCAACCAAATTGTTACTTGCACCTATCCCCTCCTTATTGTTAATTTCAAACTTTAATTAAACTAAACGATGAACTTAAAACTTACTAACCTAATGCTCGCAGGGGCGCTGTGTTTTACAGCAAATGCCTGGGCTGCAGGCCCAACCGGTACTGATGCCAAAGCGCCCGTGCCGCCTAAAAAGTATATCGATCCAGCCAATATGGATCCTACCGTGAAACCGGGCGATAACTTTTACGAGTATGCCAATGGTGCATGGCTTAAAAAGAACACTATCCCGGCCAAGCAAACCCGTTGGGGTAACTTTACAATTTTGGCACAGGAGAACACCAATAAACTAATCTCCTTATTGAACGAAGCCAGTGCTTCTAAAGCAGCCAAAGGTAGCATTAAACAACGTGTAGGCGATTTATACACAAGCGGTATGGATAGCGTAACCATCGAAAAACGCGGTTATGACCCAATTAAAACCGACCTGGCTCGCATTGCCAAAGTAAACGACCTGAATGGTGTTATCAACGAAATGGCTTACGAGCGCACCACCGGCGAAGGCAGCCCGCTGTTTAGTTTTGGTGTTGGTCAGGATTCTAAGCACCCTACCCAGTACGTGGTAAGTTTAGGCCAAGGCGGTACCAGTTTGCCAGATCGTGATTATTATTTAAAAAGTGATGCCCGTACTTTAAAGGTACAAGCGGCTTACAAACAATACATCACCACCCTGTTTACCTTAACCGGTAGCAGCGAAGATGCAGCACAGAAAAATGCCGCTACCGTTTTTGCATTGGAAACAAAGCTGGCCACTATCCAGATGAGCCGTGTAGCCATGCGCGACCCCAACAAATCTTACAATAAGTTTTCGGTTGCCGATTTCAGCAAAACTACGCCGCACTTAAATTGGGCCGAGTTAATGCCGAAGATGAAAGTAACAGGCCAAGATACAGTACTGGTTCGCCAGCCTGATTTCTTTAAAGCTGCTGATGAAATTTTAGCCAATACAGCGGTTGAAGACTGGAAAGTTTACCTGCAATGGGAAATTTTACGCGGTTCGGCTAATTCGTTAAGCTCACCTTTTGTTAAGGCAAGCTTTGCTTACAGCAGCGCATTAAGCGGCCAGCAAGTACAAACCCCGCGCGACGAAAGAATCTCTTCTTTAGTTAACGGTAGCTTAGGCGATCTGTTAGGTCAGCTTTTCGTAGAAAAGTACTTTACCCCTGCCGCAAAGCAATACATGGTTGGTTTAGTAAATAACCTGAAATCTGTTTTGGGTGATCGTATTAAACGTTTGGACTGGATGACTCCTGAAACCAAAGAACGTGCACTTAAAAAACTGAACGCTTTTGGTGTTAAAATTGGTTATCCTGATAAATGGCAAACTTACCCGGGTTTAGTGATTGAGCGCGGAGATTATGCCGGTAACTTACGCCGTATTTCTGCATGGCGCTATGCCGAGTCTGTAGGCCACTTAGGTAAACCGGTTGATAAAACCCGTTGGGGAATGACTCCTCCAACCGTAAACGCTTCATATAGCCCTACTAACAACGAAATCACCTTCCCTGCTGGTATCCTGCAGTTCCCGTTCTTTGATTTTGGTGCTGATGATGCCATTAACTATGGCGGTATAGGTGCCGTTATCGGGCACGAAATGACCCATGGTTTTGATGATCAGGGCCGCCAGTATGATGCTGATGGTACCCTGCGCGACTGGTGGAAAAAAGATGATGCCGACAAATTTAAAACCCGTGCCGATATGGTGGTTGACCAATACAATGGTTTCACCGTGCTGGACACTATCCACGTAAACGGCCGTTTAACTTTGGGCGAAAACTTAGCCGATTTAGGCGGATTGAACGTTGCTTACGAAGCTTTCAAGAAAACAAAAGAAGGCCAGTCTGAAACAAAAATCGATGGTTTTACGCCAGATCAGCGTTTTTTCCTATCTTGGGCACAAGTTTGGAGAAGCAACCAAAGGCCAGAGTCGGCATCGTCACGTATTTTGACAGATCCGCACTCGCCAGAACAATATAGAACCAACGCACCAATCTCAAATATTGATGCATGGTACAAAGCATTTAACGTACAACCGGGCGACAAGATGTACAAGAAACCCGAAGACCGCATTAAGATCTGGTAACAAGTCTTAATTTTTTAAATCCAGAGCCCCCGACATGTCGGGGGCTTCTTTTTTGGCACAAAAATTTTACAAATACACCGATCCACCTATCAATCAATATATTAAAGCACATTGCATCGATTTAGTGCATATATCAGCCAAAAATATTTTAACTAATAGTAACAGTTTAGTACCTCTGTGCTCTAAGTCATTTGTATACATGGTTGATAAATCCTTAATTTTCGACCTCTTAATTAATTTATGAAATCAAGAATACCCTATCTGATGCTTGCGGGCGCGCTTTGCTTAAATGCAGCGGCCTTTGCACAAAGCAAAACAGGCGGCGTTAAAACGGATGCCTCTAAAAAATTCATCGATCCGGCTAACATGGATCTGGCTGTTAAACCCGGCGACGACTTTTTCCAGTACGCCAACGGCGCATGGACAAAGCAAAACGCTATCCCCGCTAAAGAAACCAGCTGGGGAAGTTTCAACATCCTGAATGATGAAAACAAAAAGAAACTTTTAGGCATTGTTGAGGAAGCCAGCAAGGCAACCGGCCAGCCTAAAGGCAGCATTAAACAACGTGTTGGCGATTTATACACCAGCGGCATGGATACCGTAGCCATTGAAAAACGTGGTTACGAACCTATTAAAGCCGACCTGCAGCGTATTGATGCCATTACCGATTTAAACGGTGTAATTAACGAGATTATTTACGAACGCACCAACGCAATAGGCGGCCCGCTATTTGGTTTCGGCATTGGCCAGGACCCTAAACAGGTTACTAAATACGTAGCCAACTTTAGCCAGGGTGGTACAGGTTTGGGCGATCGTGATTATTACCTAAAATCGGATCCGCGCATTACCCGCATCCAGGCTGCTTACAAACAATACATTACAGACCTGTTTACCTTAACCGGCAGCAGT
>CAHJXH010000257.1 GCA_903644075.1 Sphingobacteriaceae bacterium
TTCATTTTTACAGAAGGGGACGAAATCCTTTTTAAGCGATTTAAAATCGGCCCGATAAAAGTTTTCATAAGCGCGGTCGAAAAGCTCCTGTTTCAAGTCTTCTACCTTGGCATAATTAACTTTTTCTGTTTGTGGCAAATGGAACTCGTTGAGTTCTGCTTCGTCCAGCAAACCATCCTTTGCCAATAAAACCGGACTAATCAACAACGCATTACCCGCCATGCTGCAAAGCGAGCTATAAGGCGAATAATTTTGATCGGGCCCGGTTGGGTTAATGGGTAGCAGCTGCCAGTATTTTTGCCCGCTCTCGCTTAAAAAGTTAGCGAACGTACGCGCACCCGGCCCCATATCGCCAATACCAAAAGCCGATGGCAGGGAGGTGATATGCATCAGTATACCTGCACCACGGTTATTTTCGGGATGTGCTAACTGAAGCAAAGCAAAAGGTATCGGATGGAATATTTCGCTGATCAATAACTCATCGTTAGCAGTTTTACCTTTTAAATCCTGCAATTGGTGCTTCCATTGAACCGGTGCTTCCTGTGGTAAAATAATACGGGTGTCTTTCCAGTCAATGGCGGTGATATCCTTTTGCTGTGCTTTGCAAATGGCAGCACTGTACAATGGAGTAGCAATAATCAGCCATTTATTTTGATAGCGACGGGCAAAGGCGATGATGTTTTCTTTATAAGCACCTTTAACTTTAAGCGGGATATATTCGCCTTTGGTAAAGAGCTCTGTTTCAGTATTGCGGATTTTAAATAACTGCTGGGTGAGGCATAGTTTAATATGGCCATCGTAGCGCTCGGCCCAGAGATCGGTTAAGGCTTCTGCAGAATCTGCCGGCAATTTCTTATTCAGTAATTTCTGTCGAAGCTGATAATCAATTGGTCGGCGGTTATCGGGATCAACCAAACTTAAGTCCCACAGCTCGCATCCCTGGTAAACATCAGGCACGCCCGGGCAGGTAAATTTGAGCAATAATTGCGAGAGCGAATTAACGATGCCATGATCGGCCATGTTTTGATGCAATGGTTCAAAGCTTTTCCAGAATTCACTTTGTTGATCCAGTAATCCTTGAGCATAACCAATCGCAGCCTTTTCATAATCCTCATTCGGCTGTGCCCAGTTGGAGTTTACCTTGCCTTCGCGCAGGGCTTTGGTTAGGTATTCACCTAAACGCTCGCCGAAATTATCATCCCCCTGGCCGGGCATAGGGTAGGCACCGGCAATGGTTTGGTAAATAAAGTATCGATCGTTAGCATTAGGGACGCTAACAGTTGCTTTATCCAGTTTTTCCCATTGTTTAACCACATCGAACCATTCGTGTGGCAGGGCGGTTAAGGCATTTAGGCGAGCACGTACGTCCTCGCCGCGTTTGGTATCATGGGTAGATGTTCCGTTTATCGCCAACGGCCATTGCTTTTGGCGTAGCTTCATCAGTTTATGGAAGTCTTTTATCGAAACCCCAAAAGCATCCGGCGCATCGCCAACTTCATTGTGACCAACAAAGCGGTTGTAGGTGTACATCAAGGTATCCTCAACGCCTTTAGCCATCAGCGGCCCGCTAAACTGCATGAGGCGCTGATAGAATTGTAAGGCCTTTTGGTTATAGGTGTTTTTGTTTTCGTACGGCTTTTCGAGCAGGGTAGTAGTGAGTAAATCGCACGCTGGTTTCAGGTCTTTATTATCTTTGATGATCGCGTACAAAATAGTCTGAACCGCATGCGCTTCATCAGAACTCAACGGCATCTGGTTGCCATAGTACCGGTAAACCGGGCAATGAATGAGGAATTGGGCGATTGTTTCTTTCAGAATATTTTTGCCAATCGCTTTCAGCAAACGGTCATCGGCCAGTTTTAACTTGATGAAGTAGTTAAGCAGGTTATCCAACTCGCCCTGCATATTGGCAGATAGGATATTAGCTTTTTTAATCAGGATCTGTTGGTGTACAGACTGATCATTCTCTACCAGCTCTTTATAAAAATGAGTGAATTTATGCTCCGACGAACTGTCTGTAAGTAAGTTGTTTAGCTGCGCTAAAAAGTCATATCCGGTGGTGCCCTGCAAAGGCCATTGGGTTGGTAGAATTTCGCCTTGTTCCAATATTTTTTCGGCTATAATGTAGGTTTCGTCGCCGGCCAGCTCGCGTAGGTTATTGAGATAGGTTTCGGGGTCGTAAAGGCCATCGATGTGGTCGATGCGCAAGCCTTGAAATATGCCTTCGTTAACCAATTGCTTAATCATGCGGTGGTAATGTGTAAATACCTCCGGGCGTTGAATATTAAGGCACATGAGGCTGTTAACCGTAAAGAAACGACGGTAGTTTATAGCACTATCGGTTTCCAGCCAGTTGCAAGGGCGGTAATGTTGTTGACCGGCTATCTGGTTCAATAAATCTTCATTCTCATTAACCGAATTTAGTACCGATGTGATGTATGATTTGACTTCGGCGTCCTTTGCTGCGTTCGAGAATTTTACCAGCCACGCGCTCCATTTTAAAGTGAGTTTTTTATTGTCCTTATTTTTTAAAATTGTGCCAATCTCTTTTACAACCGGCTTTAATTTTTCGGGCAGGTTATCAGCATCAAATTGTAGTATTTCTGCATAGGATTGCAAGCTTAAAGGCCACACATTATCGAAATATTTGAACACAAATTGCTTACTTAAATAAGTAATATTTATTTCACGATGTTTGATCACTTCTGGTAAAGAATTGCCCAGAAACGGCATCATAATCTGTACATCCTGAAAGAGGTCGCTGCTGAGTGCAGTATCAAAAAAAGTTGAGTAGATGGAGCGTCTGCCTTTTTCCAAAACATCCATCAGCCAGGGGTTGTTGGCATGCACACCCATGTGGTTAGGCACGATGTCTTGCAGCCAGCCCATGCTTTTATCCTGCAGTTTTTTGCTGATGATCCGCAACTGTTTTTCGGTGCCGATCTCGGGATTAATGCGGTGCGGATTTACACCATCGTAGCCATGCGTGCTGCCCGGCGCTGCTTCGAAAACCGGCGAAGCGTAAATGGTACTTACCCCCAGTTTTTGCAGGTAAGTGATGATCTGCTCAAAATCACTAAACGTGAATTTTTGATGGAATTGCAGGCGATAGGTGGCGATGGGATTATGCATGGTAAAGCTTCTTTGAGTTGAAATTCCTCTCTTGAGAGGGAGCGGGACGGATTGTGCGGTGGGAGGGGTGTGTCATCTGCGATATAAAATAAACCTAAATAACACACCCCTGCACCCCCTCTTAAGAGGGGAAACGCGCCGGGCTGATGTTTGTATGTTTACAGGCCATCATCCCACATTATAAATTAATACCGATTGGGGCTGTAATTCAACCGTTGCTTCGCTTTGAAATTCATCAGGCGATTCTTTCGGTCCGTTCCAGTCGGGATCGGCAGAGTCAAGTTGCTTGATCCATTTTTTATCGGTGATTGGCATGGCAACTTGCTGCACCTGGTCTGAGAAGTTCATCAGCGCTACTAAATATTCGCCCTGAAACCAGCGTTGCAGGGTTAAAACCTGTTTGGCCTTGTCAGCTGTTGCTTTTGATTGTTGGCGGTTGGGGTTGGTGAGTACATGCAGGTATTTCCGCAAGGCGACCAACTTTTTGTAAAAAGCCAGCATTACGGCATGTTCGCCCTTATTTTTCAGCTCCCATTGCAATTTGGATTGGCTGAAGGTGGCTTCATCCATTGGGTCGGGTGCTTCACCTTCGGCATGGAAGGCGGCAAACTCTGCTTTGCGACCTTTGCGTACTGCTTCGGCCAGTTCGGCATCGGTGTGGCTTACAAAATAGAGGAAGGGGTTAGGCTCACTCCATTCTTCGCCCATAAATAGCATGGGGATGTATGGGGAGATTAACGTTGCTGCCGCCATCAGCTTCTGCATTTCGAAACAGAACAGCTGACTGCTCCGTTCGCCCAGCATGCGGTTACCCACCTGGTCGTGGTTTTGGGAGAAAACGATAAATTGGCTATCGGGATGGTCTGTTGCCTTTACGCCGAACTTTTTATGCCGATGCTCAGAATATTGCCCATCGTATACATAGGCATCGTTGTAGGCTTTGGCCAAGTGTTCAATGCCGTTAAAATCCGAGTAATAGCCAGTGGTTTCTCCACCTGCTGTAACGCGCAGGGCATGGTGAAACTCATCGATCCACTGGGCATCCATACCGTAACCTTCTTTATCCAACGGGTTGATGTATCGCGTATCGTTCAGATCGCACTCCACAATAAGATGGTGTTCGCGACCGGTTTCTTTGATTAGCTGATCAATGTGTTCTTTTATTTCTGCCAGAATGTGTACCGGACTAAAATCTTTAATGGCATGCACGGCATCCAACCGCAAAGCATCGATATGGAAATCGCGGAACCACATCAGCGCATTCTCGATGTAATATTGGCGAACGGCATCGCACCAGGCATCGTCAAAATTAATGGCGTTGCCCCAGGGCGTGTTATACTTATCTGTAAAGAAAGGGCCGTATTCGCCAAAGTAATTACCTTCGGGGCCCAGGTGGTTATATACCACATCAAGCACCACGGCGATACCCTTCTGGTGACAAGCATTAACCAATTGCTGTAATGCCTTCGGGCCTCCATAAGAGCTTTGCACCGCGAACGGAAACACGCCATCGTAACCCCAGTTTCGCTCACCGGGAAATTGCGCTACCGGCATAATTTCAATGGCGTTGATGCCTAGTTCTTTCAGATAATCGAGTTTACTTTCTATGCCTGCAAAAGTACCTTCGGGCGTAAATGTGCCGGTATGAAGTTCATATAAGATATAATCTTTCAGGTGCCAGTTGTGCCAGTGCTCATCCGTCCAGTTAAAAGAGTTGAGATCGATTACCTGAGATGCTTCATGCACACCTTTTGGCTGGCTCAACGAGGCCGGATCGGGCAGAAAGTTTTCATCATCAATTACAATCCGGTACAGGTCGCCGTCTGTTAACTGATCGGTTTGTAGGGCCCAATAACCATAATCCTGCTTTTGCATAGGTAAATCTATCTTGCCTTCGCAAATACGTACACTTACCTTTTCAGCTTTCGGTGCCCAGATTAAAGCATCAACCCCGCCTTCAGGATTTACATTAATACCGATTGTTCTTTTAGAGGTTTCCATCCTTATTTCTTCAACGGACTGTGTAATAATATCACCGAGCGGCCGTCTACGCTAAATTTTTCGCCGGCTTTGTAAGTATCGCCTTCACCTATATAGTTCTTGCCGGTGTCCAGCATTACAGTCCAATCTTGTCCATACTCACCTGATGGTAAGATATAATCGATGATTTCGTGGTGGGCATTGAAGATCACGTAGAAGTTATCATCCACAATCGGTTCACCTTTAGGATTACGTGAGCGCAAACCATTACCATTTATAAACACAGCAAGCGATTTGGCAAAATCATGGCTCCAATGTTCCTCATTCATTTGCTCGCCACCGGGTAAAAACCAGGCGATATCAGCTAGTTCGCCTTCTTTAACGGGTTCGCCCCTAAACCATCTGCGACGGCCAAATGCAGGGTGTTCGCGTCTGATCTTGATCAATTTTTGCGTAAACTGTAAGAGATCCTGATCTGCTTTTTCCCAATCCATCCATGAGATTTCGTTATCCTGGCAATAGGCATTGTTATTACCTTGTTGGGTACGGCTTACTTCGTCGCCTGCAACCAGCATGGGTACACCTTGCGATAAAAATAAGGTGGTTAGGAAATTACGTTTCTGACGTTCGCGCAGCTGGTTTATTTCTTCATTATCAGTAGGGCCTTCCTCTCCACCATTCCATGAGCGGTTGTTGCTGTCGCCATCGTTATTGTCTTCGCCGTTGGCGTCGTTGTGTTTATCGTTGTAGCTTACCAGGTCATTCAGGGTAAAGCCATCATGTGCGGTAATAAAATTGATACTTGCTGTAGGGCGGCGAAACTCATCGCGGTAAAGATCAGCACTGCCGGTAAAACGCTCGGCAAACTCGGCCAGCATACTATCGGCACCACGCCAGTAAT
This sequence comes from Sphingobacteriaceae bacterium, assembly GCA_903644075.1. Lineage (GTDB taxonomy): Bacteria > Bacteroidota > Bacteroidia > Sphingobacteriales > Sphingobacteriaceae > Mucilaginibacter. The sequence goes on from CAHJXH010000257.1 coordinate 6,014, forward strand.
CGCGTATACAATCGCGGTATTTACCGTTCCACTCGCCCCATCCGGCCGGGAACTTACCAACCTGGTAACCACCTTCGCCAATATCCCATGGCTCGGCAATCAGTTTTACCTGTGATATAATCGGGTCCTGGTGAATAATATCGAAAAAGGCA
>CAHJXH010000258.1 GCA_903644075.1 Sphingobacteriaceae bacterium
ATACCTGGATACCGACCCCGATTTTACACGCAATACCGGCCAGTTTGCCAAAATACATAACGATAAAGATGTACAGGTAAAAATTGAGTACGAAGAGCAGAACTAAATCTGCTGTATTCATTTACTTTACAAGTCGGTTACACGGGTGTGCACACGCTTAACGTAGTTGCGGATATCTAACACGATACCGGCAAAGAAGTAAAATATAAGCGGGAAACCTACTGCCAAAAACGACGAATAAATAAAGAAAAGCCTGATCTTAGAGATAGACACGTTAAAGCGCTCGCCAAGGTATGTGCAAACACCAAATGAATATCGTTCGAAAAAGGTTAATATCCGTTGTAACATGCTTTAAACCAGTTTTAATATCTTATTTCCAACGCTGCATTGCAGGCATTTCTTATAATTACAGTAATTATTTTTTAGCTCCAGCAATGCCTGGGTTTCAAAGGCAGTTTTTGTCTTCACCCCCAATTGCACAAAGCTACTAATAATTGAGTTGTCTTCGGCAGGTAATTGCTCCAATAACAGCAAACTACGGTCAATGTAGCGCTCCTGTTGCTGCAGCTTGCCATAACTAAACAAAAATAACGCCAAACTATTGAGCAGCAAGTTATTAATTGAGCTCAACCCCATTTCTTTTGATGACGGCGCACTCTCTACATCAAAACGGTAATGCGTTTCCCAATAAGGGTTAACAGGAATATCGGTAAATAAATCGCGCAGCAGCTTTACATCACTGATCTCGAGCACCTTAGAAAACAAGTGATTTGATTTACTGATGAGCCCTGCAAACTGCGCCAGCCTGATAGTTGGAAAATTAAGCGGGCGAAGCCTTAAAAACTTAAACAAGTACTTATCTACCGGTTCAAAGCCATATTTCTTCCGCAGAAACTGGTATTCGGTTTTAAGCTGATTGGGGTATTCGTCCTTAAAATCTTCTTCCAGAAAACCAGCCTGACCGAATATCAAAGCCTCAATTTGCAGCGAACTATTTTTGTTTTTACTTAAGATCACCTGCGGCAAGGATTTGGCCAGCATCTCAAAAGGCAGGGCATTAATTTTAAAACCAAAGTTGGCAGCTAGGTGCTGGTAAAAAGTTTCCTCCCAATCGCCGGTATTCTGTTTTAAGGTCTGCGCTACAAAGGCCGACTTCTTTTCCAGACGTTCAACCAGTACTCTCGTCAACCAGGTACGCATGGTTAAATCATCAACCGTATGGATGGCGCTTTCGCAGGGGATTATTTTTTGATCGCCGTAAACGAGGTTGTGGTAGCGGCTGTATAGTTCGGCAGGAATGCGGTGCTCCAATTCGAGCGTGGGCATCAGGTTGCCTTCGGTAGTTTTAACCGGGGCATCATCGCGGTAAACAACGTGGAGGATCACATTATCATAAGCTTTATCCTGCTGATGGTTGTGTTTTTCCCAATCCGAGGCAGCTACGTGAATCTCCACATTGCCGGCCCAAAGGGTATCACCAATCTTAATACGTGCTTGCTGAAAATCGGGCCCGGCATTAGTGTTTTGCAGGCCCGGGTTAATTACCTCGATTGTTTCGCCGGTAGTAGTTTGCAAAGAGTTCCGATCGTACAACCGGAACTTCCATACATGGTATAAAAAATCTTCGGTAAAAAGCATGGTAATAAGGTATTGGTATTTACCTCGCAATTTACCGAAATATGCTTAATTACAAAGCCGGATTGGCAGCATATTCGGCCCAAAGTTCGTCAAGTGTTTTACCGGTCTGGTCTTTCCAAACGCTATCAACATAAGTATGTTCGCGCATTTGTTTATCCAGCAGTTTTACGATGCCTTTTTTGTGGTGGTTCTCTATCCACAGTAAAAAGCGGGCAGTAACGCGGTAAGCATTGTCATAGTTAGATCCTGGCTTATAATCGCCCAGGCTCCATTTGGCAGCTACATTATTAACACCGAATTGGTTGCGGGCATAGTCTGCGATACCTTCTGTTAACCAGCCTGGCCCGTTGCTTTGGCCGTAGTCTTGTACAATATGCATTACTTCGTGGGTAACTACATCAATATCTTCTGGTTTTTTGTGCATCCATTTACTGCTGATGCGTACATGGGCATTATCGGTTTCGGCAACACCTGCGTAAGCGGTATCAACCATCATAAATACTTCTTTAGTCGTTTTCTTATTGTATTCCTTAGCCAGTTCGGGGTATACTTTAAAAAAGGTACTGATCAGTTTTTCTTTAACCGCGGGGTCTAAATTAGGGTCGTTATTACTGAAAGTTAAAGTATAGCCGCCTTTTTTGGTAACTTCTGGTGTTTGGGCAAATGCGGAAACGCTAAATGCAATGCACAGGGATAAGAGCAATGTTTTCATGCCCGCAAATTAAGGATTATAAATAATGCCGCTACTTACTAGTTTGTCACTTTTTAGTTAGAAGTTCGTGTATTTAATGATCGCGACCTACTCAATTTAACATTCATTTAACCAAATAACTACTATGTTTGTACCCATATACCATCAGATAGCGTATACACGCTTATAAATTTATGATCTATACTGATACATTATTTCAGGAAGCCGTGCAGTTGCTGCGGCACTTAATATCAACCCCGTCTTTTAGTAAAGAAGAGAACCTTACAGCCAATATAGTTAACGCTTACCTGGAACAGCACGGCGTGGAAACGCACCGTAAAATGAACAATATATGGGCTTGGAACAAACATTTCGACCCATCGAAGCCTACCATTTTGCTTAACTCGCACCACGATACCGTTAAACCCAATACCGGCTACACCCGCGACCCATTTGATGCCAAAATTGAAGACGGCATACTATATGGCCTGGGCAGTAATGATGCCGGTGGTTGCCTGGTATCGCTGATTGCTACCTTCTTGCACTTTTACGAAAAGGAAAATCTGAAATATAACTTCTGCCTGGCAGCTACTGCCGAAGAAGAGATTTCAGGCGTTAACGGACTCGAATTAATTATCCCAGACTTGGGTAAACTGGATTTTGGTATTGTTGGCGAACCTACCCTGATGCAATTAGCCATTGCTGAACGCGGCCTGATGGTATTAGATTGTACCGCCCATGGCAAAGCAGGCCACGCTGCCCGCGAGGAAGGCGACAACGCTATTTACAAAGCTATTAAAGATATCGAGTGGTTCCGCAGCTATAAATTCCCTAAAGAATCGGAAGTATTCGGGCCGATTAAAATGTCGGTTACCATTATTAATGCAGGTTCGCAGCACAACGTAGTGCCTGCCGAATGTACCTTTACTGTTGATGTACGCGTAACCGACGCTTACCGCAACGAGGAAGTATTGGAGATTATCCGCCAGCATGTAACCAGCGATGTTAAACCAAGATCGATCCGCTTAAAGCCCTCATCGATAGATAAAAACCACCCGATTGTACAGGCAGGTGTTGCTTTAGGCAGAACTACTTATGGCTCGCCTACTACTTCAGATCAATCGCTGCTGGATATCCCATCTGTTAAAGTTGGCCCAGGCGATTCGGCCCGTTCACACAGCTCTGATGAGTTTATTTATGTGGATGAAATTCGTGAGGGGATTGAGTTGTATGTGAAGATGCTGGAGAGCATTAATTAAACTCAGGAGGAATCGATAATCAGGAATCGAGACAAAGAAAAACACTACCATGTCATTGGTACGAAGCAACCTCGTAGCTATGCAAATCGAATAGGTATTGGCGACGAGATTGCCGCGCTATCGCTCGCAATGACACAAGTATATAAAAGGCCTGCAATTGAAACATTGCAGGCCTTTTCTTTTATCCTGATTCTTGATTCCCTTAAGAGTACAACTCCTGCCCTTCCGTATAATACGTTTTCCTCGTACCATCATTAATCAGGATCTTCTCTCCTTTCGGCGTTTCCTTTTTCCTGGTGTGATGCACCTGCAGAAAATCGCGGAACTCACCACTAATAATATCGGGCTTGGCCTTTACAATTTCCTTTTCGGCATGGGTTAAAATGTGGTTGATGGATTTGGCCAGTACTTTAACCTTATCCTCTGGGATCTTATTGGCTACTGAAAACGGTGAGATGCCAGCATCGTAAAAGATCTCATCGGCATAGGCGTTGCCAATACCGCGAATAAATTTCTGATCAAGCAGCAGGTTCTTAATCACCGTGCGTTTTTTTTGCAGTTGCGCGAACAACCACTTAGCGTCTACCGACTCATCCAGCGCGTCAGGAGCAGTTTTCTTCTCCGGATCGAGCGTTGGGGTGGCGGCTGATTGAAAATCGGTCAGCGCCAGGCCTGTGCCGTCTTTAAAGTGCAGCTCCACCACGGTATATTTATTCTCGTTCTTGTCCTCAAACAAAAACAGCTGACCGTGCAGCATTAAATGCAACGCCAGGGTATGCTCGCCAAAATCGAAGTAAAGCTCCTTGCCTTCGCGATAAACTTTCTTCAGCGTTTTATTGTGCAGGGCATGCTGTAGTGCATCGGCAGAAACATTGAGTTTTTTGCTGTGCACAACAACTTCTTTCAAAGTTTTACCACCTAACTTTTTATCGAGGTTGCGGGCAAACACCTGCAGATCTGGCAATTCTGGCATAATAATTTTCTTTAAAGCAATAACAACTATTGGCCGTTATTGCTTCCTAATATAGCAGAAAATTTTCCTTCGTAATCTTTTAGCTCGCCTTCTAGTCTGGCGGTTAAAGCAACCTGGTTGTTTTGTTTGGTAAGGGTTGCCATAGCATTAATGAGTGAAACACCGATCTTCACGTCCCGCAGGCTTACCGAATCCGAATTATCTTTCAGCTGACGGTAGTTATAATCGAGCTGGTCTTTCACATAAGCATTTACGTTGTTTACATACTTATTGCCCATGTTAATGTCTTTGAGGTGATAGGCAGTATCTGCAATATAATATTTGCGTGTAGCCACATCAATATAAGGCGTTAACTGGGTTGGCATTACTTCATCGTATTTGTGCAAGGCTTTCAGTGCCAAATCCGGGCGGCCTTCTGCCAGTAAATTATTTGACAGGGTAATGAAGTTGCCCATCAGCATGGGGTAAAATACATCAACAGTTTGGCTATCCAGATACTTGGCACTTTTCATATTACCCCATTTGTACTTGTTAACCATGTTATCGTACATCACAAGCGTATTGGTTTGTTCGCTATCATCGTCGGCAGGCTTAACTTCTTTTTTGAGCGGCAATAAACGATATATCAACCCTTCTTTGTACAGGTGCGGGCGCAGGCCAATAATTTCTTCGTCGGTCATTGATGAGGCAAAGCAAATCGGCCGTTTCCAGTCGTTATGTACCAAAATATCCATGATACCCAGGCCAGATTTAGGGAGATAGTTAGAAGGGTATTTCCACTCAATGGTATCGGCAATTTTACTTTCCTGCTCGGCGGTAACCACGTGGTTATCCATCACCTGTTTTCTGTTAACGGTAAGCTTGAGGTTTTTAGTCGGCAGGTAATTTTCGCTGCTGCCATCTGCATATTCCAGTTTAGAGCGTGGATCATCCGAAGTCATGAAATCAAACACCTCTTTCAACTCAACAGAATCGGGTAGTTTAGCGTCGCTGTAACGAACATAATCCCTTACACCATCTTTAAATTTATCATAAGGCATGCTGATAGGCGCGGCATCGGCATCGTTCATTTTATGCTTCATTTGGCGCATATTCCACCCTGCCGAAAACAGGTTTACGTTGATAATGCGCACATCCGGGCGAATTCCTTCCACCTCCTGATCGTACCAAAGCGGGTATGTTTCATTATCGGCAGAAGTAAATAAAATGGCGTTTTTAGGGCATGAGATGAGGTAATTATAAGCCAGATCATGTGCTACTTTTTTGGTAGAGCGGTCGTGGTCTTTCCACTCCTGCTTAGCCAGTAATGCAGGTACCGCTAACAAACATAAACCGATAGATAAATAAGAGGCAGTACGTGCATTCAGTTTACGCGTCAACAGATCGGCAATAGCCAGCACACCCAGCCCTATCCAAATGGCAAAGGCGTAGAATGAGCCCACGTACGAGTAATCGCGCTCGCGGGGTTGCAGGTTGTACTGGTTAACGTAAAGCACAATAGCAATCCCCATAAAAAAGTAAAGTGTGGCCAATACCAAAGCATCCTGCTTGTTGCGTTTGTAT
>CAHJXH010000259.1 GCA_903644075.1 Sphingobacteriaceae bacterium
ATAAATTACCTGCCGACAGGCAAATCGGTACTACGTTTTCCTGCTCGTATATAGAACCGGTTTCGCAATCTAAAAAAGATATTGCGGCTGCTAACCGGGCCGATGCCTTAATTAACCGTTTGTTTATCGAACCTATACTGGGCCTTGGTTATCCAACCACTGAGATTACAGCTTTAAAACGGCTCGAAAAAGTAATGCTGCCGGGCGATGCTGAAAATATGCATTTCGATTTTGATTTTATCGGCATACAGAATTATACCCGTGAGCTGGTTGAATATTCTTTTTTTACACCTTATGTAGGTGCCAATCTGGTTAAAGCAACCAAACGTAATGTACCAACTACCGAAATGGGGTGGGAGGTGTACCCGGCTTCTATTTATGAGATGATTAAAAAGTTTAATGCCTATCCGCAGGTAAAAAAGATCATCATTACAGAAAATGGCGTAGCATTTAAAGATAACCTGGTTGATGGAAAAGTTGATGACGCGCAACGGATTGCCTACTTACACGATTACCTGGAGCAAGTGCTGAAAGCCCAAAATGAAGGTTATAACGTAAAGGGTTATTTTGTATGGACCCTCACGGATAACTTTGAATGGGCCGAGGGGTATCATCCACGTTTCGGCCTGGTGCATATTGATTTTGATACGTTGAAACGTACGGTAAAAAATTCGGGGTATTGGTATAGGGATTTGCTGGGAAGCGGGAGTTAATTTGTTAATGCTTTAAAAGTTTATTAAAAGAGTTTGTCATTCTGAACGCAGTGAAGAATCTTTTTAGGCATATATGACAACTATAAAGGGCGAAGAAGATCCTTCGTTACACTCAGGATGACAAAGAAATAAATAGAAGTCAGCTATATTGCTCTGTTCAACTCCATATAAAAAGTAGTACCACCATCACCGCTATCAAACCAAATCTTCCCGTCGTGTTTTTCCACGATTTGTTTACAGATAGATAAGCCAAGCCCAAAAGATTTTTCGCCCATGGTGCCCGGCCGTTTGGCCTCGGTAAACATGTTGAATATTTTGCTTTTGCTTGCCTCGGGGATACCGATACCGTTGTCGCTAACTTCAACACAAACAGTTTTATCATGTTGCACCACATTTACTTTGATGGTGGCCCCAACCGGGCTAAATTTGATGGCATTAATAATTAGGTTGCTAATTACCCGCCAGATTTTCTCCCTGCTGATCAATATTATTTCGGGCGAATCGAGCGTAGTTAATTCTATTCGCTGATTTTTCTCAGCTGCTTTAAAACGAAGCAGTTCGATGCTATTGTTGAGGAGGGTATTAATATCAACCAGTTGCATTTTCGATTCGGCAATTGTGCTATCGGTAGCCTCAAATATTTCGTTGATCAACTCTAATGAGTTATCAGCTGTTTCTTTAATGATATTGATATAGTCCCTTAGTTCCTCACTTAGTTCATCGTCGGTTATCATCATATTGGTTAATGATGAAATGCCACCCAGTGGGTTACGCAGGTCGTGTGCTACGGTGTGTAAAATGCGGTCTTTCTCCTGGTTGCTTTCGTGCAATTTCTCTAATGCTTTTTCCAGGTTTAATTTCTGTTGGTTTACCTGGTTATTTAATGTGTTTACCGTAAGTAATTCATTTTTAGATCGTTTCCAGTTTCTGTAAATCAACAGGATAATAATCAAAGCCATGGCTACGAAAATTATCGCCACCATTAAATAGGTGCGTTGTAATTTGTTGTTATTGGTTAAGCTGGTAATCTCGTATTCTTTTTCATAATTTTCCAGCTGGTCTGCTACATTGGTTTCTTTAAGTAAACGGGTGCTTTCATTCAGTGAATCTTTCAGCACATTGTAACGTCTGTTATAATTGAGTGCGATGACGGGTTGATTTTTATCGGCATAATAATCGCTCATTAACCGGTACCAATCAGATTCTGCACCTTTATTATTAACAACTAATAATTGCCTGTGTACGCTATCCAGTAAATTCAACATGGGTAGTTGCTGCTTTTCATTGGCATATATATTAGCCAATTTAATTTCTGATAATATCGCATCAGCATTATCACCCTCTTTTTGCAGATTAATGAATATACTCTTTTTGAGTAAATCTGTTGCTACATCATATTGGCGGCGTTTTATATAAATATCAGCCTGGTTGCCGTATACAACAGCAAGTGCAACGTTCATCAGGTTTGCTTTGTTCTTAAAAGCGGGGATGTGTTTATTTATATAATCAACGTCTTTCTGAAAATAAATTAAGGCACTGTCAGGTTTTTCAATATGCCGGTACGCTAAACCAATATTATCAAGCACTTCCTGGTTACGATAAAACTGCACAAAGTCGGTATCGTATGGCACCGTTTTTTTAAAGCTCTCTTTAAAGTAGTTGATAGAAAGATTATAGTGCGCTTGTTGATAGGTGATCATCCCCAAACGGTATTCATAACCCGATAATACATTATTATCCATGTAGCTTTTGCCCACATGGTGGCCTATAAAATAACACTCGTAGGCATCTGTATAATTATGAAGTTCGAAATAAGCATCGCCTTTTGCAAAATGGGCTTCGGCAAAAAGAGAAGGATATTTCTGTTGACCGCCGTTTTGGTTAACTACAGCAAGCATGCTATCAGCATATACTAGCGCTCGTTTATAATTATGCTGATACTTGCCTGTTAATACGAAATGATAAGCCAGTCGCCTGAAATCATCATAAAAGTAGGGGGATTTAGTTTTGGCAAAAGCCGAATCTAGATATTTTGTTGCCGCTTTAGGGTCTTTGTCGGCTAACCGATTAGCGGTATCAAGAATAGGCTTAAATGCTGCCGAATAGTTAAGAGAGCTTGTATTGGGTTGATTGCAGGAAATTAAAAAAAATGAAATTGCAAGGTTCGCCAGCAGATGGCACCGATGCTTATGAAAGAAATTATTGTATGTTGTAGTATAACCCAAGGGTTTCAAATCAATTAATTATAAATGCTTATTGCGGTGCTTCAAGATAATAATAATTAGAAAAATATGAAGCCTTAAAGTATGTTCATTTAAAAATGGTTAGTTGCGTTATTTAAATGCATCAAGCCCTGTTACATCCATACCCGTAATCAGCAGGTGAATATCATGTGTGCCCTCATAAGTAATTACCGATTCTAGGTTCATCATGTGGCGCATAATCGAATATTCGCCGGTAATACCCATACCGCCAAGCATTTGCCTGGCTTCGCGTGCTATGTGTAAGGCCATGTCTACATTGTTACGCTTCGCCATTGATATTTGTGCCGCTGTAGCCCGGTTTTCACTTTTTAAGGTACCTAAGCGCCAAACCAGTAATTGTGCTTTGGTAATTTCGGTGATCATCTCGGCCAGTTTTTTTTGCTGAAGCTGAAACCCTGCTATCGGTCTGCCAAATTGCACGCGCTCTTTGGAATAACGTAAGGCAGTATCGTAGCAATCCATAGCTGCACCTATTGCGCCCCAAGCGATGCCGTAGCGGGCCTGATTAAGGCAGCCAAGCGGCCCTTTTAAGCCAGCTACATTGGGTAAGATATTTTCTTTAGGGATTTTCACATTGTCGAAAACTAACTCGCCGGTGGCCGATGCGCGTAACGACCATTTATTATGGGTCTCTGGCGTAGTAAAACCTTCCATACCACGCTCAACTATCAATCCGCGAATTTTGCCGCTTTCATCTTTTGCCCAAACTACAGCAATATCAGCAAAGGGGGCATTCGAAATCCACATCTTGGCACCATTTAACAGGTAATGATCACCTGCATCTTTAATATTGGTAACCATACCGCCCGGGTTCGATCCATGATCAGGCTCGGTTAAGCCGAAGCATCCCATTAGTTCGCCACTGGCCAACTTGGGTAGGTATTTGTGTCTCTGCTCCTCACATCCATACGCATAAATAGGATACATCACCAATGAGCCCTGTACTGATGCTGTAGAGCGGATGCCCGAATCGCCGCGCTCCAGCTCCTGCATAATAATGCCGTAAGCGGTATAATCTAAACCTGCACCACCATATTCTTCTGGGATGGTGGGGCCGAAAGCGCCTATTTCGGCCAGGCCTTTTAATAGTTGTTTGGGGAAAGTGGCATTTTGGGCATGCTCTTCAATAATGGGGCTTAGTTCTTTCTTTACCCAATCGCGCACCGATTGGCGGATCAGTTTATGTTCGTCGCATAAAAGCTCGTCAACCAGGTAATAATCCGGCGATTCAAATAAGTCGGTTCTTGGCATAGTTTTAGGATAAACTTGTTAGGCAAATCTAATCAAAGCTTGCATTCATTGCGTATATTATACGCATTAATTTACCTTTGAAAATGATGGAAGTTGCATTGCACGGAGCGGAGTTTTTTGCCCGCCACGGTTATTACGCCGAAGAACAGTTGATGGGTAACAAGTTTGTGGTTGATGTTGAAGTAGGGTTTAACCCGGCGAATAACCTAAACGACGACGAACTATCGAATACGCTTAACTATGAACAATTGTACACCATAGTTTGCGAGGAAATGAAAATTACCCGCCAATTATTGGAAACCGTTGTGCAGGCAATTATTGATCGTATTAAAACAGAATTTGGTTTTGCCGAAACCATTAAGATTCGGTTGAAGAAATTGAACCCGCCTTTAAAGGGTAGGGTAGAGGCATCATCGGTCACCATTACTTACACCAAATAAACGGTATGTATTATCAGTCTATCGGCACAAATCTGTTGCAGCTGTTTAAAGCCATTGTTGGTGATATTTATGTATTGACTGAGGCAGATGACCTTGAAAAATATAGCCACGACGAAACGGAAGATCTTGTTTATTACCCGCAAGTTGTAGTTAAGCCTCAAACTACCGATCAGGTATCTGCCTTATTAAAACTCTGTAACGATAATCAGATTCCGGTTACACCTCGTGGTGCAGGTACGGGTTTAAGCGGAGGGGCATTGCCGGTTAATAAAGGATTGTTAATTGCCATGGAGCGCTTTGATAAAATCATCAATATTGATGAAGATAACCTGCAGGCAACCGTTGAACCAGGTGTTATAACTGAAGTTTTTATGGATGCGGTTGCCGAAAAAGGCCTGCTTTATCCGGTTGACCCGGCCAGTAAAGGGAGTTGTTTTATAGGTGGTAATGTATCGCATGGCTCTGGCGGGCCAAGGGTGGTTAAGTATGGAACAATCCGTGAGTATGTTTTAAACTTGCAAGTGGTTTTAGCCAATGGCGATATAATCTGGACCGGTGCTAATACGCTCAAATATGCATCGGGCTATAATTTAACCCAGCTGATGATTGGCTCTGAAGGTACATTGGGTGTTGTTACTGCCATTGTAGTTAAACTCATCCCTCAGCCGAAATATAATGCACTGATGCTGGCCTCTTTCGAAACTAATGAGCTTGCTTGCGGTGCGGTATCTGCCATATTTAAAGCGGGTGTAATTCCCTCAACGCTCGAGTTTATGGAACGGAAAGGGATAGAGTGGGTTATTAAGTTTGATGGCTTGACCTTCGATCTGAAAGATAATATCCAGGCATTTCTACTGATAGAAGTAGATGGTAATAATCAGGATGTTATTCTGGAAAATTGCGAACAGATAAACACAGTATTGGAAGCCTTCGATTGTAAGGATGTTCTGTTTGCCGATACCTCCGACCAAAAAGAAGCGCTCTGGAAAATCAGGCGGACAATGCCTGTCTCTGTAAAATCAAATTCAATTTATAAAGAAGAAGATACGGTTGTGCCCCGCGCTGCATTACCTCAATTGATAAAAGGCATTAAAGAAATTGGCGTGCGTTATGGTTTCGAATCCGTATGCTATGGCCATGCAGGCGATGGCAACTTGCACATAAATATTATTAAAGGTAATATGAGTGATGTGGATTGGAATACCAAACTCAAAGACGGTATCCGCGAAGTATTTGAATTAACTGTAAGCCTGGGTGGTACACTCTCCGGTGAGCATGGTATAGGCGTGGTGCAAAAAGACTATATGTCCATTAAGTACACCGATATTCATTTTGCCTTGTGGCGAGGGATTAAAAATACCTTTGATCCTAATGGGATTTTGAATCCGGGGAAGATATTCAATTAAGGGAGTCAAGTATCAAGAGACAAGAATCAAGACAAGAGAACT
>CAHJXH010000260.1 GCA_903644075.1 Sphingobacteriaceae bacterium
AACAATTTCCCGATTACTATCCCAATTTTTTACCTTTGCCGCATGGCCGCTATTAAACCATCTGTACCCAAAGGAACCCGTGACTTCTCGCCCGCCGAAATGGTGAAGCGTAATTATATTTTCGATACCATTAAAAGTGTGTTCCGCAAATATGGTTATCAGCAGATAGAAACGCCTACCATGGAGAACCTTTCAACCCTTACCGGTAAATATGGTGATGAGGGCGATAAGCTGATTTTTAAGGTATTAAATAGCGGCGATTACTTAGCCAAAGCAGATGAGCAGGCACTCGCAACCCGCAACTCAAACCAGGCAACCTCAAGTATTTCAGAAAAAGCCCTCCGCTACGATCTAACGGTTCCGTTCGCTCGCTACGTGGTAATGCACCAGAACGAAATTACGATGCCGTTCAAGCGTTTCCAGGTGCAACCGGTTTGGCGCGCAGACCGCCCGCAGAAGGGCCGCTACCGTGAATTCTATCAGTGCGATGCCGATGTGGTTGGTTCCAGCTCATTATTAAACGAGGCTGAGTTTATCATGATCTATGATGAAGCCCTGTCGAATTTAGGTTTGAAGGATTTCACCATCAAAATCAATAATCGTAAAATATTATCCGGCATAGCCGAAATTATTGGCAAACCTGAGCTAATTATCGACATGACGGTGGCCATCGACAAGCTGGATAAGATTGGTTTGGATGGCGTGGTAAATGAACTGTTGACCAAAGGCTTTGTACAGGAAGATATCGATAAATTAGAGCCGATTATTTTACTGGAAGGTACCAATTACGAAAAGCTGCATAAGCTGCGCACTGTTCTGGCCAATTCTGAAACCGGCTTAAAAGGCTGCCACGAGCTGGAAGAGATTTTCGAATACATCAATAACTGCAAATTGCATCGCGCCACGTTAGAGCTGGATATTACCCTGGCACGTGGCTTAAACTATTACACAGGCGCAATATTCGAGGTGAAAACTAATGAAGCCGCTATGGGCAGTATCGGCGGCGGCGGCCGTTATGATGATTTGACTGGCATGTTCGGACTGAAAGGCTTAACTGGTGCGGGTATTTCTTTCGGTGCCGATCGTATTTATGACGTGCTGCAAGAGCTCGACCTGTTTCCCGAAGGCAGTAACCAAACCACCAAAGTGCTGATCTGTACCTTTGATAAAGGTGGCGAAATTTATTCTCTGCCCCTGTTACAGCAACTCCGTGCCGAAGGCATTAACGCCGAACTTTATCCATCGGGCACTAAAATTAACAAGCAATTCGACTACGCTAACAAAAAAAATATCCCCTACGTCATAGTAATCGGCAGCGATGAAATTGAAAGCGGGCATTTGACGTTCAAGAATATGAGTAGCGGTGAGCAGGAGAAGTTAACGGTTAATCAGATTTTAGTAAAGGTTAAATAGCACCATTCATATAGCACGTCATTGCGAGGTACGAAGCAATCTCAGACCGATTAGCACCGACCTTACCTAATGCAGAAACAATCAATTATGAATGGTTTATGCAATTATCAATGTCAATCCCGCTCAATCGCCGCGGGTAGGCTGTTACTTTTGGCTTGATCTAACCAAAAGATTAAGACGCAAAAAAGCTGCACCGCACAATGCCACTACACGGCCCCGCTTTTGCGTCCGGGCCACCGCTTCTTTTGATTGTCCTAATGTATGTCCTAATGTATTCTTTTCTTATTTTATCTTGTTTCTTGACTTTCGGTTCTTGCTTCTCTTTTTCCGTCGGCAAGCAGCTTCGGCCAAAAGCGGGCAGAACAATCGTGGCTTGTGTGTTTGGAGAGGCATTGGAGATTTTGCAGAAGGGTTGTGGATTGAGCGAACGCAAGTGGGGCAAAAGATCCCGGCCTGTGTTGTTCTGAACGCTTGTGCGGCATGGCATTGTGCGCAAAGAAGCCTTTTGCCAACAAGCGTTTTGGTTACTTTGGCGCTCCAAAGTAACAGCCCACCCGCGGCGATTGAGCGGGACGGACTTTGATTTCGGTAAAGCTCTCAATAGTAGCTAACGCGTTGATCGAGCACCCGCTCTGTACAGCTACGAGGTTGTCTCGCCATCGCTCAATGACAAAATTATATATTACTAATCAACGCTTTCAAAAAAGCTTCCTTCACTTCAATATGCGGTATATGCCCGCAATTATCAAACTCAATCAGCTTACACCCCGGAATCTTCTTCGCTGTCTCCGGACCTAGAATTTTGTACTGCCCATGTTTAGCTTTTTCTTCATCACTCAAAAGCGCTTTACCAACAATGGTTTTATCTTCTTTGCCAACAAATAATACTGTCGGTACTTTAATCAATCCAAACTCGTAGCAAACGGGCTGTTCGTAGATCATCTCGAAAGTCATGGCAGCAACCTTGGCATATCGGGGAAAATTGGTGCTCTTGCTTACGTTGGCACCTATTTTAACCAGGTAATCATAACTGGTATCCCATTTGGTGAAATAGGAATTCATGTAATAACTCTTCACACTTTGATACGTGGTTTTCAGCTCTGTTTTATAATCGTCTTCGGCAGATTGGTAAGGAACAAAAGTGCGGTAATCTTCCAGACCAATGGGGTCTTCCAGCAATAGTTTTTCTACACGATCGGGATACATCAGCGTAAATCTTGTAGCCAGCATACCACCCATCGAATGGCCAAGCACGGTAATTTTATCAATTCCTAAACTATCCAAAAGTATTTTATTATTTCGGGCGAAGCTGTGGAAACTGTAGTGAATATAAGCTTTGTCCGATTTACCAAATCCAACCTGATCGGGCACAATAACGCGGAAGCCTTTGCCGGTTAGGGCTTTGATCACGCTGGTCCAGTAATAACCACCAAAATTTTTACCGTGAAATAAAATCACAGACCGGCCATTCGGATTATTGGGTTTCACATCCATATAAGCCATCTTAATATCCTGGCCTTCCTGCTTTAAGTGCAAAAGTTTAACGGGGTAAGGATATGTCACATTGTCGAGGTTAATCGAAATGGTATCGGGCTGGGCAAATACACTACCGCAGAATAAAATGAAGGCGAACAGAAAAAATAATCTACGCATATAAATTATACACGTGCATTTTGCAATTGTTTAGGCAGATGATAAATCTGTCAGAATACAAACAAATAAACTATCGGCAGCAACGTATATTTGCAAACTATGACACCTGCTGAAACCAATAAAAGATGGGCCGAACTGCAAAAGAAGATTTCGGAAGATTTTGATACCGATGTGCCCGATATAAAAGTGATGCTGTTTTTAATTGGCGTGCAGGAATTGGGCAAGGGCCCAAAGAAATTCAGCAAGCGCCAAAAGGAAGAGCTGATGCACATAGCTACCTGTAAACTGCTGAGTAAAATGGGCTTCTATGAACTGGAAGCTTTAGACCAGGATGGCTGGCCGCATTGGAGGCTTGTAGGCACCATCCCTAATTATACTATGATGGAGCAGGAAATGTTGATGAAATCGTTGGTAATTGATTATTTTGATGAACTCGAAATTAATTGATATGAAGAAACCTATACTTTTAATCGCACTGCTATTTGTTACCGCATTTGCTTTCGCCAAAGGGCCTAAGCATCAATACGTGCGCATTGCCACCAGCTATGGCGAAGTGATTGTTCGTTTGTATAACGAAACGCCGCAACATCGGGATAACTTTATTAAACTGGCTAAGCAGGGCTTTTATAACGGAACGCTGTTTCACAGGGTGATCCAGAACTTTATGATCCAGGGTGGCGACCCGGATTCTAAGACGGCTAAACCTGGTCAGGAACTGGGCGATGGCGACCTGAAATATACCGTGCCTGCCGAATTTAAAGACAGTCTTTTCCACAAACGCGGTGTACTTGCCGCTGCGCGTGACGACAACCCGGCAAAGGCATCGAGCGCATGCCAGTTCTATATTGTAGAAGGCAAACGCTGGACTGACGGTAAATTGGATACCGTTGAAACCACCCGCATGAAAGGGCGCAAAATCCCGACATGGCAACGCGAATGGTATAAAACAGTTGGCGGCGTGCCCCACCTCGACCAAAATTATACCGTGTATGGCGAAGTAGTAAGCGGCATAGATATGGTTGACCGCATTGCCGCCGTAAAGAAAGATGCCAAAGACCGCCCGCTGCAAGATGTACCCATGACGGTTACCCTGCTCAGTAAAAAAGAATGTGAACAGCTGGATAAGCTCATTGCACCGTCGCCATCATTGCCATCACAGGAATTGAATTAACACCAAAAGCACGAATTGAATTACACGGATTTTTCTGGCATTGGGTCGATTAGCTAATTAGTTAAATTCGATACAATTAGAGAGAATTCGTGATATACATTATGAAGATTATTACCTATAACGTAAACGGCATTCGTTCTGCCATCAGTAAAGATTGGCTGGCCTGGTTACAAGCCACCGATGCCGATGTAGTTTGCCTGCAAGAAATTAAAGCTACGCCTGATGTGCTGACCGATCTGCATTTGGTGGAAGCATTAGGCTATCAGCACTACTGGTTCCCGGCCGAGAAAAAAGGTTACAGCGGTACAGCCATCCTCACCAAGCATACCCCAAAACATGTAGAGTATGGTTGTGGCATTAGTGACTTTGACAGGGAAGGACGAAACATCCGGGTTGATTTTGAAGGGCTATCGGTAATGAGTGTTTACTTCCCGTCTGGCTCAAGCGGTGATGAGCGCCAGGCCTTTAAATATCGTTTCCTGGATGAGTTTGGCGCATACCTTAAACAAATAAGAGAAGTTTGCCCGCGACTGGTGGTTTGCGGTGATTATAACATCTGTCATAAGGCCATCGATATTCACAATCCAAAATCGAACGCTAGCTCATCGGGCTTTCTGCCTGAGGAGCGTGCCTGGATGGATACGCTGATTGAATCGGGGTTTATAGATACTTTTAGGCACGTTAACCAGGAGCCGCATAATTATACCTGGTGGAGTTTCCGCGCTGGTGCACGAGGTAAGAACCTGGGCTGGCGTATTGATTATAATATGGCGACCAGAGAACTGGAAAGCCACATTAAACGCGCGGCAATTTTGCCCGAAGCCCGTCACTCCGACCATTGCCCGGTACTTTTAGAGCTTGATTTGCAAGTTTAATTTTGTAGAAATCCAAAAATTTATATTTTTGCGCTCCCGTTGGTTTGAACCGCTTCCAGGTGATGACTGGCGGGATTTATAAAATTAGAAGCCTCCTTAGCTCAGCTGGTAGAGCAACTGACTTGTAATCAGTAGGTCATTGGTTCGATCCCGATAGGAGGCTCTTTTTTTTTCTCCCTCAATTCAATCTTAAAATTTATAGAGATAATTTGGTGTAATGCAGCTGTGCATTGGCATGTCAAACTCGTCAAGATCTTCTATCCTGCCTACAGCCTCAAAAAGTGATAGGCCGATAAATTGCGTATCGGGGCGGCACTGCGCCATAAAGCGATCATAGAAACCTTTGCCGTAACCTACCCTGTACCCACATTTGTCGAAGGCTAATAAGGGAATCAGTATCAAGTCTATTTCATCAGCCTTAACCTGGTTACCGCTTATCGGTTCAGGAATATCATAGCCATTATTTTCGAGTACCAGATTTTCATCATCTACAAAACTTTGCATGCTATGATCAGCAAAGTTGGTTTTGGGGTATACGATTTTAATTTCAGGGTGATTGGTTTTTAGCCAATCGCGGATTAATAAGGTGTCTGGTTCCCTCCTTTTCGTAATAGGTAAAAACAGGTGGAGGCATTTAACCTCACTCAGATCAAGTTGCTGAAACCGGTGAAATAGTTTTTGACACAAATCATCATATTCAATCTGGTTTAATTGATTGCGTTTTTCTGTGAATAATGTGCGGATTTCTCCCTTTTCCATGTGATCGTACTTTGATCGTCATTGTGCGGTACGAAGCAATGCCCAACTTACAGATCGGTTCTGCTTATTGGTTATTGCCACGCTATCGCTCAATGACGTGTAAATTTAATAAACAAAAAAGGCTCCGTAACAGCACGAATGGTCGGAAGAATAATCTTCCGACTTTTTTGTTTTATAATGATTAGTTGGTTTTGTATAAAGGATTGATT
>CAHJXH010000261.1 GCA_903644075.1 Sphingobacteriaceae bacterium
GCGATGGTTACAAATATGATGATAGCTACCACCAATTTGCGGATAAAGGATAGTTGGGTACGTATTTTCCGTTCTTTTAAATTATCAGCCTTGTTAAGATCGTACACATGGTATACATAATCTTCGCCTATACGTATACAATTGATTAATATATTGGCAAAGGCAAGTGTAAGCAGTATATCAATCAGCTTGTCGAGAGGATCGTAATACAGTTTATCCATCCGCATTAGCGGCAGTGATATATTTAATAAAAATAGTGGAATGAAATAGGTGAAGGGTACGCCCAGATGTATAATAAAGGAGCGGAAGAACGAGTAAATCTTATAATTGGCTTTCTTTTCGTAATATTTTAATATCCGGGTAATAATAGCCTTGGCTATTAAACCGATAAATATGGCTATGCCAGCCACCAATGCGTTCCATACCATGGATGGCATTCTTTCAGAAATTTCGAGCAGGTCAGGAGGTAATTTGTTCGGTAAACTCATCAAGTATCAGAAAGTGTGTGATATCAATGATAAGTCGTAAAACGGAAAAAAGTTTTAAAATGCAATCAATTGTCACACAGACACAATGAATGCAATAATTATGCGTTTTAATAGACTAAGATAGTGTATGCGTCACTTAAACCACTGTCATACAGAGGTAAAAACCAAAATAAGTGTCCATTTTACACGTTAATAGTCCGTATCTTTGTATTATATTAATAAGCAAATAGGTCAATACATAAGTATTGTATATATAAAGAGACTTCTATAGTTAGAGGTGATTGTTTTAGAGTGATTGAAGCAGGCCGGATTTATTTCTGGTCTGCTTTTTTTCATTTACACCACCAGGGTTTTAACCATAACATCGCCCACTAATATTTTATGGATAGGGCAGGCATCGGCAATTTGCTCCAGGCGTTTCTTTTGTTCATCGTTAAGTTCGCCCTTAAAATGCAGGGTTCGTTCAAACTGGGTTCCGCCGGTAATCTTAAACATTTCTACATTTACGGTAATCTCTTCTACAACCCACATTTTGCGGTCTATGTACATGCGTAACGTGATAGAGGTACAGCTGGCCAGGCTGCTCATTAACAAGCCAACAGGGTCAATGCCCGTGTCTGTACCTTTTGACGATTCCGGCTCGTCTACAACAAGCGAGTGCTTGTTCCTGGTAACAATAGTTTGGTATTGGGTTAAACCGGTTTTTGCCTGGGCACTACCTACAGATTCACGAATTAAATTTAATGCCATCAGCAAATATACGAGATCAATCTTTATTGATATTCATCAGTTCCCAGCTATCCTGCTCATCAACCATACCTCCCTTATAACGCATGGTCACAGAAAAATCTCCCTTTTTAAGATCGCCGCCATCGAGATGCTTCTCGAAGGTTGATTTAATTACATAGATCGAGTCTGTTTTTTTACCGATGGAGAAACCGTCATCAGAAAAATCGATTTGCTCAGAACCCGGAGAATCGGCCTTTAAAAATACTTTAGCCATTTTATAAGCCTCTTCTTTATCTGGTAAGCCGCGGCTGCCTATCTTCATTGAACTGCCCTGTACGTATCTTAGTATTACAAATACAAATATTGCCGCCGCAGCCAATATAAACCAAACACCTTTAAGCGCTTTTTTCTTCTTTTCAGACTTAGAACCCAGGTAAATATTTTTCTCCATAGGCATAAATATCCGACAAAGGTTTCAACTCTCAAAGCAGATTAGCATAAATCGCCACAACTTATGGCTATCCAGGCAGATTAATAGAAATCGTAACAGCGTCTGGCATCCTGAAACTTACGGTAAGGATCTGTACGGGATGGGAGCGTGGTTTCATAGTCCAAACTACCCTCTGTTGTACCGCTGGTATTGGTGTAATTTAGTTTTGATGTCTGCGCATCATGACTGAGACCAAAGCGGAACTTTTCGCCTCCATCTTTATTCACAAAAATATCAAATATTAATGATACCACTATGGCGCTTGGCCCATCTACACCGCCATTGCGATACCACAGCCCGGCGTTTATACCCCTGCGTTTGTATTGCATGCCCACATTAAGGCTTGATGATGATACCTGCTTGTAAAAAACCACAGATGGAATAAGGTAAGGTTTGTCATCGTCATCAATATTATCTTCACCCGACAGATCGAGCATATAGCTGGCGTGTGCGGTAGTGCGTATAGGCAGCTTAACTTTAACACCGCTGAATGATTCATCAGGTTGGTTTAAATGTTGCATGGCCGTACCAATCATAAATTTGCCTGCAACCAGGTTAATACCTGCGCCGGCATCAAAATAAAAGCGGTTATCATAAGCAGGTTGTTCTGCGGCCGTGGCCGAACCTGGCAAATAACCCAATCTGGGATCTATTTGATCGCTGAAAATAAGTTTACTGAAATCGATAGTTCGGTTGGTAATACCTGCCTGTAAACCAAATGAGAGTACGTAATCTTCAGATCCAACACTGTAAGAGTATGTTCCTGCAATATTATTGGTGTTAAGGTAAGCTGTGCCCTCGCTGCTGCGGGTAAACATTAAACCTAAGCCACCACCAAACTGAGGTACATTATAATCGATAGAGGCGGTAAGGTATTGAAATCCGTTACCACTGCCCAGTGTCGACCATTGGTTACGGTAAATCATGTTCATTCTTAAATCGCCCTTAAATTGCCCGGTTAAAGCAGGGTTAAGGTAAATTGGTGAGTTAAAGAACTGCGAATACATATGGTCTTGCGCTGAGGCAAACAGACCAACTAATAAGAATACGGCTAATATAAAACTCTTCTTCATATAATTATCTTAATACGTGGATTACACCGGTACGTTTCGGGGCCGAACCGTCACCGCTATAAGACATCCCTTTCCATTCATTTCCATTTATAAATGTGCCCGAGGCCTGCCAGACATAAACCCCCTGCGGTACCGGCGATCCCTTAAACGTACCATCCCAGGCACCCGTTGGTTCACCTTTCTCATTCAGGTCGGTTGTATCATAAATCAGCTGCCCATAGTTGTTAAATATCTGCAGGTGCCATGTCTTTAACCCCGAGCCCAGTGCATAAAATTTCCGAAGTGAAGGTGTAACACTATTTGGCATAATAGCATTAGGTAAATAAACCTGCCCTGGAATACCTGTAATGCGTACATAATGAGATATCGTACTATCGCAATAAGAATTGGCTGTGGTTAAGGTAACTTTATACCGGCCGGTATCTGCGTAGGTATGTTCCGGATTTTTTTGGGTAGATGTTTTTCCGTCACCAAAATCCCAGTGCCAGGTTAGCGGGCCGCCTGTGCTTTGATCAAGAAATGAGAACGTATAAACAGGTATGTTAACTACAGAATCGGGCTTCACTACAAAATCTGTTAATGATGATGTGTTAACCGTTATCATATTATTCATTGCCAGTGTACTGGTACAGCCGATGCCATTAGTTGCGGTTAAAGTAACCGTAAATGGCGAACCCACAAAACTGTAATGATGCGCGGGGTTTACTGCATTAGAGTGTGGTGAGCCATCTCCAAAATCCCAGTCGTAAGTAAGATCACCAACCTGGCTGGCACTTGGGTCTGTACTGTTATTGGTAAATTGTACATCCAGTTTTTTACATCCAGTGGTATTGTTGGCGCTAAAAACAAGTGTTGGCGTAGCTAAAACGTGAATTGTTACAGGGGTTGATGCCACATCTGGGGTACAACTATTAGATGAATGCAGAACTACAGTATAATCGCCGCTTTTAAGAAAGGTGTGGTTTACATCACCTGTGCTGTTTGTAGTTAAAGCCGTAGTGCCATCGCCCCAGTCGTAACTAAAGCCAGAAGCCCCGGTGGTATTATTATGAAATGTAACCGTTAGCGGGCCGCAACCGGTGCCCTCATTGCCATTGATAATTAAACGGGGGGTAATAGTAGCCGGGCTAACTACCAGTGTATAAGGGTCGCTTTGGGTGGTACCACACTGGCTTTGGGCAACCATATAAACTTTATAAGTACCAACTGTAATAATGTTGAATTGCTGCGGGTCTTTATCTGTACGTACCTTTGTTGACACTGGGGTACCGTTGGCATCAACCAAAGTGTATGTATAAGTATCATTTGTGCCAGGCGATAGGTTTTCCACATTAACCACAAATGGGATACAGCCTAATGTCCTGTCGGGCGATATTTGTGCGACAGGTGCTTGGGGTTTAATAGTGATGGTCATAGGTTTAGTATCTATGCTACAAGCATTTGAAATGGTAAGCTTAACGGTATAAACAGAATCTTTACCATTGGCCTGCGGTATAAATGTTACAGCCGGGGGGTTCATTAGGTTAGATGTTACTCCGTTACCAAAATCCCATGCATAAGTTAGCCCCGAAGGAGGAGTAGAGGTATTGGTGAAGTTAATGGTAGTAGGGCCGCAACCGGTAGTTTTATCAGCAGTAAAATTTGCTGTTAAGGTACTTTGTACAACTCTTATAGTTACCTCATCAAAGCTGTCGTTACAAGGTGCGGTACCTTTTGATGTCCATCTTAAAACATAATCCTGATCGGCAGACAGGTTTCTTATTGTTGTATTGTACACGGTCGGGTTATCGAATTGTGCATCTGTTTGTCCCGATTGTATCGTCCATAATCCACTTCCGTTAGGGCCCAGGTCATTTCCCTGAAGCTGATAGTAAGTAACGTTACACAAACTTTTATCATCACCGGCGTGGGCAACCGGAGGAGCGGGTTGTATATACGCGATAACAGTTTTACTGTTACCCGGACAATTATCAGAACTGGCACCGTTGGCAGAATTTATAATATAAGTAACTGTGGCTACAGATGTACCGGTATTAACTAAAATATCCTGTATCTGGGTAACATTAGATGGCGTGGCAACATTGCTGAAACCCGTTACATTGGCCGGATCTGATGTACTGGCCGACCAGGTGTAAGTTGTATTACTTACGTTAGACATCAGGCCGATATTAACAGGCTGACCGCTGCAAATAGTACCCGGGTCTGTTGTCGATATAATAGGTCGCGGAACAATGGTTACCGTAAATGGAAATGTTGTGCCATCGCACGTACCACTGTGCGGGGTAATTAAGTAAGTAACCGTTGCATTGTTTACGGCATCACTATTATATAAAGCCGCTTCATTAATATCGCCGGTACCCGATGTGGTATAACCACTTGCATTGGCCGAAACGCTGGCTGTCCAGGTAAAGGTGCTGCCCGCAACGGTAGAAGTTATGTGATATGATAACGCACTGCCCGAACAAACACCTTGGCTTGGAGCACTGGTAATTGTATTATAAGGGCTTATAAATATGGTTACCTGGTCTGATACCGTGCTACATGCACCCTGCAAGTTGGTAGGGTAAGTAATAGTAAGGGTAACAGAGCCCGAATTTACTTCGGCAGCTGTTGGTGTATAGGTGGTATTAGCATTATGAATATCATTAAAGCCTGATGCTGTACCGCCGCTCCAGGTGGGTGGGCCGTTAATACTGGATGGATTATTGGTTACACTAGCAGCAAGTATTGCCGATTGATTAGCGCAAATGTTTTGATCAGGACCGGCATTTATAGTGGGTGCATTCTGAAAGGTAATATTTTGCGTGGCTACGGGTGATGTTCCACAACCATTTTTCTGGAATACGGATACTGTATATGTACCAAAATCGGGAAAGGTTATGGTTGGCGACTGGCTGTTAGGCGTTGTATTTGCAGTAAATACTGCCGGTGCGCCTCCTGGTGGCGGTATAACAGTCCAGGTGTAAGTATCGGGTTGTAATTGGTATGTACCCGAATAAGTTACGTGAGTACTGCCGGCTTCGGGGCCAAAACGTAAAGTCTGGTTATTACCGCATACCGGAAAATTCGGAGAGAGGGCAATTTGAGGTAATGCGTTGGCATAAACTGTATCTACAGCCATGGCTGTACATCCTCCGCCTGGTGAAGTTATTAGCAGTTGAACGGTGTACTTTCCTTTGGTAG
>CAHJXH010000262.1 GCA_903644075.1 Sphingobacteriaceae bacterium
TTACGGTCGCCTACGCCCATTGCCGCTAATTTGTTAATGGCTGCTTCAGCATTGAGCTGTAGTTGTTCTATAAAGGGATCGTTCGGCTTTTTGCTGTCTTTGGCTACAATTGGCATTTCGGCATTATCCAGAATTGCATAACCCTGAGTTACAAAAAACACCGGACTACCGCCGCCAATAATAGTAAACTTATCTTGTGAACCACGTACCTGCGCAGCATCAGATGCCGAGTTAAACTCGCGCGGGTAAGCCCATATCAATACAGGTAACGGGCCATCTTTATCTTTGTTGTAACCTTTAGGCAGATATAGGTCGCCGGTTAAATCAACACCATCAGCACGTTTGTAGTGGATTTTTTCTTTGCTAACGCCTACTAATTGTGGATAAGGATTAGTGAACGTGGTGATCGGTCTGTCTGCAATTCGCAGTATTAAATTTTTGACATAATAGTTAGGCACATCCTTTTGCGACTCGCGACGGGTAACCAATACCAGTTTATCAGGGTCAACTACATCAACCACGTATTCAAAATTGCCTTCGCTGCAACGCCACAGTATTTCATTTTTGCCAGATGCAATATCGAAACGCGCCAGGAAAGGCAAGTCGCCTTTAGGCGATGAACCTGTGGTATTGTTCATTAATAATTTGGTGCCGTTATCGGTAGTCAATATCACTTCGCGGCCAAATTTGTTTTTAGTAGTAACCGGGTTACCTGGATCGCTGTAGGCATCGCTGGTATTGCGTTCGTAAAGTTTCTCCAGTTTTTGGGTCGAGGTATTATAGCGATCAACCTTCTCTAACTGTTTAGAACGAAGACCTTCCATTACCAAAGCAATTTCTGCATTACCCCATTGGGTACCACGGTAGCGGTATTGAGTTTTAAATAATTCTGTAGGCTGACTGCTAAATGGTGCGCTTAAAGCGTAAACAGCATCATGGAAGTCAACCTTCTTACGGATACGGCCGCTATCCAACGGGTGAGCCCAGGTAATGGTTGCAGGCTCGTCATCCCGCCAATCGAACGCGCGGTCAATGTTTTGGGTGTTATCATAACCAGATGGCGTTGCTTCGCTCGATGGCAACTCGGCTAATAACTTAACAGTTTTGCCACTCAGATCAGTGATTTTTACGGTAGAAGGGAAGCCCTGCGCTGTAACCAGGTAAGAGAATGGTTTTTTGACGGTACGTAACAGGATATATTTTTTATCGGGCGATAAAGTAACACCGCTATTGATAGCCGGTTTACCTATTGGAGTTTCAATCCCGTTTTTATTTTGTACCAGCTGTGATGTGCCGAAAAATTCGAATAGCTGCTCGTCATAGGGGGTTTTGATCAGATCTTCGTAAGTGGCGCTTGGGGCAACTTTCCCTAAGTTTTGCTGTACGGTTGGGCCTTTAGGCACAGCAGGTTTAGCTGGTGCCGCATTGGCCGGTTTGGTAGCCGTACGATAAAGCAGGGTAGTATTATCAACCCAAACAGCCGCGCCCTGGCCTATAACTGTGTTTAAAGGCTGCTTGTTAATTTTAATAGCCTTTTGTGTCAATACATTAATCTCGTAAAGATCTACCGCCTTGGCACCGGTGTGGGTAAAAGCGATCTTCTTCTCATCAGGGCTCCAGCTAATGTTACCTGCAAATAATGGCGAAGGCAAACCGGTAACCGGGTAGCTTTTGCCTGTCTTAATGTTTTTTAAAGTAAAGTTATTGACGTAATTACCACGGCTAAGCGAATAGTTAGCCGGGTTAATACGCAGGCCGGCAATGCGTAGTTCGGGTTGGGCAAGCTCTGCTACAGAAGGGTAGGAGTTACGGTCGCTCAATAGCATCCATTCGCCTTTGCTATCGATACTAACGCCCGGTGTTGGCTTGGCCAGCAACAGATCGGTAATGTCCTTTGGTGGTAACTGATAGCCTATTGCATCTTGCGCTTTCGCGTAAACGGCAGGCAGCAGCAGTAAAAAGTACAGGATAAATTTTTTCATGTTGTAAAGTTTTAGTAACCCATGAAGTTAGGAAATAATAATAGCCCTGTTAATCTAAAGCGATGTAAAATTTTGAATATACAACGTTAAAAGCTATTACTTTAACATGCTTCATCGCCTAATATCTGCCTTTCGATGCGTTTATCTGGTATAAACCAAACTATTGCAACAGATACATATAAAGCCATGCTTATTAACGGATTGTAAAAAGCAATTGCCATGCCCACGAGATATATAACTACCGATACAACACTTTTCCAGTCGTGCCCCATGGCTTGCGTAAGCAGCGAGTTTTTGCCTGATCGCTTAACCAACAGATAGCCAAGCAAAGTATAGGCAGCGCCGCACATAGCTAAAATTGCCCCATAAAAAATTACAGGCCATTGGGCGAAATGGTTTTCGCCTGTCCAGGCAGTTACAAAAGGTACAAGTGATAGCCAGAACAATAGGTTGAGATTAGCCCAGAGTACTTTACCATCAATTTTATCAACCAGGTAAATCATGTGGTGGTGGTTGTTCCAGTAAATGCCTACATATATAAAGCTCAGCACATAACAAAAAAGGGTAGGGAGCATGGGTACCAAAGCATGTAACTCTGCGCTGTGTGGCACTTTAAGTTCGAGTACCATAATGGTAATAATAATGGCAATAACCCCGTCGCTAAATGCTTCTAAACGTCCTTTTTTCATTAGTTATTTTATTGGAATGCCACAAAATAACAAGTATTGGCGTAAAACAGAAACAATAAGGGCTAAAGGGTTCCGGTTAAGGCTGCGTGAAGTTTATCTACTTCGATAGGCTTGCGTAAAAAACCACTGAAATAGTTTACATATTCGGATTGGTGCTCAGCTGTAATATCGGCAGTGAGAGCGAATATAGGAGTGCCAGAGTTAGGGTTTGCGTTGCTACGGATATGTGCTGTTGCATCGAACCCATTCATTTCTGGCATGTGGATATCCATCAAAATAAAGTCGTATGCTTTTTGTTGCGACATCTCTATAGCTTCGAGTCCATTTTTTGCATGCTCGGCAGTAATACCCCATTTAGAAAGTAGTTTACGGGCCACCATGGCATTAATCATGTTGTCTTCGGCCAATAATATATTGCAGTTGCGGATATCGTTAAAGCTTTTAGCAGGAGGTTTAGCTATGGTTACGCTTCTGCGCAATGTAATATCGAAATGGAAAACAGAGCCTTTACCTACTTCACTTTCCACAAATATCTCGCTGTTATGTAATTCGATTAGCTTTTTAACAATGGCAAGCCCTAAGCCGGAGCCTCCTTGCTTGCGTGTGGTGATTGATTTTGGCTGCGAAAAGCTCTGGAACATTTTGTCGAAATACTCAAACGGGATACCTACGCCGGTATCGGATATAATGAAGCGCAGTGTATCATGATGATCATCGCTATTTATCTTTTTTACTTCCAGTTGTACTGTGCCTTGTTCGGTGTACTTAATGGCATTACTTATGAGGTTGCCCAGTATCTGTACTATTTTGGTCTCATCCATCTCATAACTCTCCCAAATAGTAGGGTCGAGCACTACAGAAGGTTTAAGGCCTTTTTCTGTGGCCATCCGATCGTAAGTACGGGTAATGCGTTTTATTAACGAATCAAACTCGCACGGGTGCGGCTCCAATTGTACTTTGTCTGCATCCAGTTTGGTGAAATCCAGGATATCATTAATAATGAGCAACAGGTTATTGGAGGCAAATTTTAGTGAGTCGAACAGGTCTTTTTCACCTGGCTCAGAACGTTCACTGAGCAAGGAGGTGATCGTTATTACAGCATTCAGAGGCGTCCGGATCTCGTGGCTCATGGTCGACAGGAATTCCTGTTTCATCTTGGCCGTTTGCTCCGCAAGTTCTTTTTTCTCTAATATTTCGGCGCGCTCAATCTGGGCTTTAGCTTCGTTTTTAAGCGCCTCCATTTTGGTGATCATCTCATAATTTTCGATCACCTGCAGAGTTTGGGTATTAATTACAGCCTCTTTTTGTTGCAGGTAAAGCTCCAGGTATTCGAGCGATTTCTCCGTGTTTTTTTCTTTTTTATAAATCAGGTAGAGCTGGTGGTTCGATTTAAATTTAATGATGGTAATATTATACTGGGTACTTAACTCAAGTGCTTGCTGTAATATTTCCTTAGCTTCATCATGGCGGTTCATTTCTACATATAATACGCCCATTTTGTAAAGCGCCATGGCAATACCCAACTTATCATTTTCGCGGTTATGTATTACCAGGGCTTCTTTAAAGTCGCGTTCAGCTTTATGATATTCGGTTGTTTTGGTGTATACCTTGCCGCGTCCGTAAAGAGAGAATGCAAGTCCTCTGATGTCGCCCGATTCACTTTTTAATTCAATCGCATCTTCTATCAGGTTCAGTGCTTTCTTAACGTTCCCTTGTTTAAGGTAAATGCCAGAAAGGGGGTTATATACGTTAGAAATGAGGTTGTTATCCTTGATTTTTTCGGCCGCTTCTATTGAATTTTCATACGCGCGCATAGCATTACGCACATCGCCAATGTATTCATAAATAGTACCTAATGATTTTTGTGCCCGTGCCTGATTATGGTAATCGTTGTATTTGCGATAAATAATAAGGCAGTCCATCAGGTATACTAAGCCGAGATGGTAGTTATCGGTTTTATAATAAACGCCGGCAATGCTGTATTTGGCATCGGCTACGCCGCGCTCATCATTTAAATTTTCGAAATGTTTAATAGCCTCTTTGGCCATAGTTATAGCGCGCTTGTATTCGCCCATGATCATGTAAAAGAGCGATAAACGATTAAGGCTATGCCCCGTTAATGCTTCATTACGGATCTCGCGGCTTTGTTTTAAAGCTTTACTGGCAAGCTGCGTGCTTTTTTTGAGGTTATGGATACGCGTTTTATAGGCTTCATCCAGCAGCGAATTTATCTGTTTGACAGGGTCATTAACAACGGTATCCATTGGGGTTTATAGTGTACAGAGCTTAGCTTTGTTATTGTGTTTTGTTAGAGGTTAATAACCAGCAATTTAGCACTGTTTTTTTTAATCTGAAAGAAAAATGTTATTTACTTTCAGATTCTTTCTTCACAATGTCGTTCAAGATCATTTCTGCATGGATGCGCGAGTTCTCAATAAACCATAAATGAGTGTCCATACCACCACAAACTACACCGGCTAAATACATGCCCGGCAGGTTGGTTTCCATGGTATCTTTATTATATTGAGGAATATAGCGATCATCATCTGACAGGGTAATTCCCATTTTTTTGAGGAAAAGGAAGTTTGGCTTATAACCCGTCATCGCCATTACAAAATCATTCGGAATGGTAACTAAGCCCTCTGGCGTTTCAATATCAGCCTCAGTTTCGCGGATAGCTTTTAAGTTTGAGTTAAAGTAAGCTTTAATGGTGCCTTCTTTTATGCGGTTAATAATATCGGGCCTTACCCAGTATTTTACGCGCTCGCTTATTTCGCTGCCGCGAATCACTAAGGATACTTCTGCGCCTTTACGATAGGTTTCTAAAGCCACATCAATAGCCGAATTGCTCGATCCCACCACAATAACCTTTTGCAGTGTATAAAATGCAGGGTCCTGGTAATAGTGTTTTACTTTAGGCAAATCTTCGCCGGGGATATCTAGGTTTACAGCAATATCATAGAAACCGGTGGATGCGATAATGTATTTGGCCTCATAAACGGCTTTGGTCGTGGTAACCTTATAATGTTCGTCAATATGTTGTACATCAGTAACCTCTTCAAATAAATTTAATGGGAGGTTATTTGATAACGCTACACGGCGATAATATTCTAATGCATCGGCACGGTTGGGTTTGGTGTGTGTGGTTACAAAAGGTACGCCGCCAATTTCCAGTTTCTCTGAGGTAGAGAAAAATGTCATGGTTGATGGATA
>CAHJXH010000263.1 GCA_903644075.1 Sphingobacteriaceae bacterium
ACACCCTCATGATCCTCGGTCGTGAGTTTTGCAAGCCTTTTGATGAAAATCGAGAAGGATTGAACCTGGGCGAAGGTGCAGGCTATGTGGTACTGGTTTCAGATAAAGTAGCTCAACAGCTCAATAAAGAGCTTTACGGCAAACTAAGCGGTTATGATAACAGCAACGATGCCTACCACCAAACCGCAACCTCGCCCGAAGGCGACGGCCCATACATGGCCATGCAAGGCGCGTTGAAACGTGCGGGATTGCAGCCATCAGACATCGGCTACATTAACCTACACGGGACGGGAACACCCAATAATGACCAAAGCGAAGGCACAGCGGTAATGCGGTTGTTCGATGGTAATTATCCGCCAATGAGTTCAACCAAATCATTTACCGGGCATACGCTTGGTGCAAGCGGTGGCATTGAGGCAGTGTTCTCGCTGTTGGCGTTGAAACATGGCCTGGTATTTCCGAACCTGCGTTTTGAGACTCAAATGAAAGAGTTGTCATTTTCACCCCAAACAGAACTATTGACCGATCAACCTATCAACCACGTACTTTCAAATTCATTTGGGTTTGGCGGTAATTGTTCATCATTAATATTTTCGAAAGCATAATGATGAAATTATATATCAGATCGGCGTCGGCTATTTCGCCCCAGCAAACTTTTGGCGATGTACCTTTTTTAACAGAAACGGTCATTTATAATACACCGTGCCTGGTCGCTATTGAACCTGACTATAAACCATTCCTCGATCCTAAGTTGAGTCGACGTATGAGTAGGGTGATCAAGATGGGTGTAGCCGCCGCAAAAGATTCGCTTCAACGGGTTGGTATTGCCCTGCCCGATGCTATTATCACCGGTACTGCCTATGGCTGTGTAGAAGATACCACCGTTTTCCTGACCCGCATTATTGAGCAGGAAGAGGAAATGTTACCGCCGACGGCTTTTATACAATCTACCCATAACACCGTGGCTGCGCAGATCGCTTTGATGCTGCAATGCCATGCGTATAACAATACATTCGTTCATAAAAGTTTTTCGTTTGAAAGTGCTTTGATGGACGCGGCTATGCTGTTTGCCGAGAACGAAGCTTCAACCATTTTGGTAGGCGGCATTGATGAAATAACCGATGCCAATTACGCTATCTTCAATCGCTTCGATACTTATAAGAAGGGCAACTTTACTAATATTGATCTATACTCGATTAATTCGCCTGGCACAATTGCAGGTGAAGGTGCAGCGTTTTTTGTAATATCGAACGAAGCGTCTGGTAATGATATAGCTTGCCTTGATGCTTTCCAAACTGTTTATAGCCCTTCAAATATTGAAGAAGCTTTATTGGGTTTCCTAGAAGCCCATGAGGTTCAACTAGCCGATATTGATTTAATCCTGTCGGGCAGAAACGGAGATGCTCCAAGCGATGAACCCATTGTGGAGTTAGAAAACGGTTTCTTCAAAAATAATCAAATCGCTCATTATAAACATTTGTGTGGTGAGTACCCAACATCTTCTTCATTTGCTTTGTGGATGGCAGCTCATATTGTAAAGGGTGGAGAAACTCCATTGATCTTAAGCGCAGAGAAAAAAAACACTCCGGTTAAACAAGTATTGATTTGCACTCATTATCAGAATAAATACTGGTCGCTAATGTTGGTTTCGGCATGTTAAATGGGGATTTATATACCTTAGAGGATTTTGCACATGGTGATGGAGCTGTTACTACAACCCTATTGCTCAACCCCGCACATCCCATTTTTGCCGGGCATTATCCCGGCCGGCCCGTATTACCCGGTGCATGCATTTTACAAGTTGTTAAAGAGATTTTGTCCTCAGCTATTGAAGGCGGAGTGATGCTTGTTATTGCAAATAACCTGAAGTTCCTATCGATGATTGATCCCGAATTGATGCCTTCGGTAGCTTTTAAGTTGAATTATCAGGAGGTTGATGAACAGTTTCTAAAAGTCAATGCTTCGCTGCATTTTGAGGAAAGGGATTGTTTTAAGTTTCAGGGAAGTTTTAGGAAGGTTTAATTATATCTACAGAGCGGCTCTGTAGATAAAGGACTGCTTCGTAATCTCGCAATGACGTGGTAGTCGACTCTGTATACGACGAGATTGCCACGCTATCGCTCGCAATGACAAAATGGAATATCTTATTAGAAATGTCCAGACGAACCATAAATAACCTAATAATTGTGGCATCTTAATTTTCGGACAGCACAACATTGGCCTCAGCACACCCTTCAATAGAAAATTGAGCAGCCACGAGTTTTCTTTTTGGTACTTTTTCTTTTGCGGAAAAAGAAAAAGTACATCCACTGACGATCATTTACACACTCTACCATTCCTAATGGAAAACGGATTGCTGCGCTATTGAAGATAGTGCGTATTGGCAGGGGATTGCTTCCTACCTCGCAATGACGTGCTTTTTGATGGCGAAGGCTGCTCTGTATACGACGAGGTTGCCTCGCTATTGCAATGACATGATGGATGAACTCACAATGTCACAAGCGACAAAGATGATTTATCTTATTTAGTCGAATGCTCTAAAATATAATCCGCCATTGAATTTACATCAACCAGCACTTTACGGCCATCTTTAGGATCTTTAATGGTGATGCCGTATTCTTTTTTCAGAAGAACGATTAACTCCAATGAGTCGATAGAATCCAGGCCTAAACCATCGCCGAATAGTGGCTCATCATCTTTGATGTCGGCCGGGGTAAGGTCTGTTAAGTTTAAAAATTTAATGATCTGACCTTTTAGCTGTTCTTTCAGCGCTTCTTTTTCCATTATATATATTCTCCTAAATCAGGTTCTTCTTTTTTAATCCAATGTATGCTGCCAGTTGTATCAGCACGGTTATGCCCAGCAAAGGTAGCAGATTTGGGATTACATCTTTCAGTTTTCCGCCTTCTAAAAATAAGCTGTAGTAAGCTTCAATGCTCCAGTGCAAAGGCGAAAATACGGCTACGGTTTTAAAGCCGTCCGGCATAGCAAAGCTTGGCACCAATAAACCGCCGATTGCTGCCAGTATTACGATGGATACCGCACCGAAACCATTGGCCTGCTCCTGTGTATGTGCATAAACGCCCATACAAATGGCATAACTTACTGCACACCAACCGCAAACTAAGGTCACTACCAGCAGTGCTAAATAATCACTCGGCAGGTTTAAAGCCGGTAATCCAATTAGTGGAAACAACCATAAACCCATCGAAAATATAACTACGGCTTGCAGCACAGTAACGCCGAGGTAGGTAATTTGTTTAGAGATCAGCGCTACCATAAAATCTGTAGGCAAGGTTTTAAGGCGGATAAAGCTCCCGCTCAATTTCTCCCTCACCACACTACCGCCAAGCGAAATGATGATAAAGAACATCGCGAATATCGTCCACGCCGGTACGTTATGTTGCGAGGCATTAGGCATAATAGTACCACCGCTGATGGATACGGGGACTTCGTTAATATTGGTCTGGTTATTCAGCAGGTCTTTCTCTAAAGCTTCGGGTAATGGTTTTTCGTTGATGGCGAAGTAAAGCTGACGCAGGGTTTCGCGGCTTTCTACAATTTGTAAGGCACTACGTAAAGCACCATTGATAGAAAACCGGTACGACTGCTGTAAGATCGGCTGAAAGTACATCGTCAGTGGGTTTACCGAGATCTTTTTATTCGCGGTATCTCCGTTTAAGCCGAAACTGTTTAATGCTTTGCCCGATACGTTTTTAGCCTTCGCGGTAATCTTCTGTGTATAATCAGCCGGGATTACAATAGCCAGCAAAGCATCTTTGCCGCGCATGCGATTTTTGATGGATTCTTCTGATTCACTCTTTGGAATGTTGACCAATTTAAACATCCCGATCTTATCGATCGACTGGATTAGCTGCGTGCTCAGCTTGCCGGTATCGCGGTTGCACACCATCATGGCAATGCGGTTTTTATTCACCAGCTGAAACGTACTGTTCTGAATACTGGTAACAATAACCACCAGGATGATCGGCATGATAAACATCAGCGCAATCCCTACTTTATCGCGAAGCAAGATCCTGATGTCTTTGATGATGGTTGCCTTTAGTTTATACATCAGTCGCGGTATTGTTTGCCGGTTAAATTTAAAAACAAACCTTCTAATGTAGGCTGGTTGTATTTTTCCATCAGGCTGTCCAAGCCACCCTGTGCTATAATCTGGCCATCATCTATCAGCGCCACCTCATTGCAAAGGTCTTCGGCTTCGCTTAACTGGTGCGAGGTATAAACCAGTGTGGTGCCGGCATCGTTAATTTTATGAAGATAGTCGATAATCGCATGGCGGGTTTGCACATCCACTCCGACTGTTGGCTCATCCAAAATCAGTATATCCGGATTATGAATCACACCTATCGCCAGGTTTACGCGGCGTTTCATGCCTCCTGAGAATTTCTCTACAGGTTGATTGCGGACATCCTGCAAGCCCAAAACCTCCAGCAATTCGGTAGTCCGCTGGTCAGTTTGCTTTTTAGTGAGCCCAGCCCAGGCACCAAAAAATTCGAGGTTCTCCGCCGGACTCAGTTCCTGGTAAAAAGAAAAATCCTGCGGCACAAAGCCGAACAATTTATTAACCGCCTTATCTTTTTTAACACCAATTGGCTGGCCCAGTAGTTTAATACTCCCGCTTTCGGCAGAGATCAAGCCGGTCATTAAGCTCATCAATGTGGTTTTTCCGGCACCATTTGGGCCGAAAATGCCGAAGCGCTCTCCTTTCGGGATTTGCAGATTCAGTCCGGCAAAATGCACGCCTGCATCTTCAGCATAACTGAAAGTGAGGTTTTGTATATCTACCGCTAAATCTGCCATGGTTACCATTTTATATTTTTCAGTTCGGTAAAAGCTTTACGCTCAATTTCGGCAATCTCAATCAGATAGTCGCCCATTTGGTTAAAATCAGCTTGCGAACCCAAGCGTCCTTTATAGATCCCTGCAGCTAATACGGCTGCAGTACGCCAAAGGTCACCTGTCTCTGTAAATTTTTCTGAACTTTTTAACAGATCTTCATTTGGCAAAAAGGCATGTGCCTCCTGCAAAAAGGCCCCGTACATATAACGGAAACCTCCGCCACCTGTGCCAATCTCTTCCTGCATACGTACCAACTGTGCTAAATACAGGCCTGCTTTCTCGAGCCCTAAACTATCACGCCACTTTTTAATGCGGCCTCCTGTAAACTTTATACCATCTACACCGGCAAACCAGCCGGGTATGTTCAGCATATTGTTTACGTTTAGTTTGATGCCGCTTTTTATCGCCTTACGGATGGTATCATCCGTAACCTCTACATGTTGAGCCGGGTAATAGATCTGCCCTTTGGGTGCTAATGCGCCTTTGGCAAAACGTACACGCTCCAATTCATAAGTGGTGAGTGTGGTCGGGAACTCCATGATCGGGTCGCTGATCAAATAGTTATCATCCTCCTTGCCAAAAACAATCAGGTTATGAGCGTTGAAATGGAAACGATACTCGCGCGGAAAATACGAGAGGTAGTAAACACCAACCTGGCAACCTACCGGGCTACCGGCAGCTAATGCATCCTGTAAATATTTTTCTGCTTCGGCTTTCGAACTGAATTTTTTACGGACGATAGGAATACCCAGCGCCTTACAAGTACGCTTAAATATCAACCCTGGAAACGTACGAAACGCAATGGCCGGACCGTTGTTAACTTTTATTAATGGTATGTAGGCAAAAAACAAACCTGCGCCCATGCCAAAGGCCAGCGGCTCGGTTA
>CAHJXH010000264.1 GCA_903644075.1 Sphingobacteriaceae bacterium
CACCTGCTGCACAATATTCATGATTTTGCGAAGTTGCAGGAAATCAATGTAAGTCATTTCCATCGGCTCAAACTAAACCCCAATGATTTTGAAGGGAGTTTGGCTATCTACCGCAAAAACCTCTCGCTCGAATTTATTACCGGTTACATTGTAGAGTACGCACTCTCTGTAGATAATATTTTTGTGATGATCCTCATTTTTACCGCCTTTTCTGTAGATCAGAAGCATTATCATAAGGTGCTGATCTGGGGTATCATCGGCGCGGTAATTATGCGTTTCCTGTTTATTTTCATTGGGTCGTCGTTAATCAGTCGTTTTCATTGGATACTTTACATCTTCGGGGCTTTCCTGGTTTACACGGGCATCATGATGTTTGTGAACCGTAATAAAGAAGACGAAGTTGATACGCAAAACCACCCCGTGGTAAAGTTTGCATCCAAATATTTTGCCGTTTACCCGCAATTTTCGGGCGATAAATTTTTTATTAAAATCGATCGAAAACGAATGATCACCCCGCTTTTCCTGGTATTGCTGATCATCGAGGTAACCGACCTGGTTTTCGCAGTTGATTCTATCCCGGCTATATTTTCGGTAACCAAAGATCCTTATATCGTTTTCTTCTCCAACATATTTGCCATACTGGGTTTACGGTCTATGTTCTTCTTATTGGTAAACGTAATGGATAAGTTCCATTACCTTAAAACCGGCTTGGCAATATTGCTTGCCTTTATCGGCTTAAAAATGCTGGCTGGCGAATATGCTGAACATGTTGGTATTACTACTACTACTTCGCTGTTTGTTATTTTGGGGATATTGGCTGTAAGTGTGGTGGCATCATTGGTGTTTCCAAAGGCATCGCCCCCCGGCCCCCTAAAGGGGGAGTAAGAGAATCGAAATCGAGATTGGAAAATATTAGTAAACGTTCATCCATAAACCCGATGGGCGCGGCACGTAGTATAGCAAACAGCGGGACTACAGGTACCGAAGTATTGCTGGACACTCGTTTTCTAAAAAGCATTAATCTTCTTTAGGTGGTGTACCACGGAAAGTATCAAGCGTGGTAATCATTTCCAGTTTTACAGGTTTACCATTGTTGGCGGCTGATTCGTAAATAGCTTCCATTATTTTTTGGTCCTGCAGGCCTTCTTCGCCGGGTGTGTAGGGTACTTTGTTTTCTATGATACATTGCGCAAAGTGGTCCATCTCTAAAGCAAACTGTTTTTTTTCGGGTATTAACGGTTGCATTTTCGTTTCAATTTTGCCTTGGGCTTGCGATGCTTCTATTTGCAGGCCTGCATAATCAAAGGCGGGGTCGAGGCCAAACCAGCCGCCGTTATCGGCATAGCAACGATAATGTTTAGAGTTATGTGCGCCATAACTACAGGTGTTATTGGCAATAGCCCCGCTCGGAAATAGCATTTGGAACATTACCGCTTCTTCTACTTCTTTAAAGCGTATATCATTCGGCGTGGTATGCGTGGTTGCCATTACGGTATGTGGTTCTTCACCTAAAAGAAAACGGTTGGTATTAATGTTATACAGACCGATATCGGGCAAAGAGCCACCGCCCGATAAGGCTTTATGTAAACGCCATTGCGCCGGGTTACCAATATTTTGCACGTTGTTAGAGCTAATCACTTTTACATTGCCAAAATGCTTGCTGCGTGCCCATTGCATGGCCATGCGGTTGTGCGGTTCGTACTGGATACGGTAAGCTACCATCAATTTCTTCCCGGCTTTTTTACAAGCATCGATCATAATTTGGGCCGATTTGGAAGATGTTGTCATTGGTTTTTCGCAAAGTACATGCTTGCCTGCTTTGGCTGCACGCACTACAAACTCCTCGTGCATTGCATTTGGTAGCACAATGTATACCGAGTCAATCTCAGGATTGCTTCTGATGTCGTCAAAATTTTGATAGTTGTAAATATTCTTTTCTGGGATGCCATATTGTGCGGCTACTTTTTTAGCCTTCTCTGCATCGCCGCTTACCAAAGCAACAGGCTTGGCATATTTGGAAGCGCTAAAGGCAGGTAATATTTGCCCTAATGCCAATTCTCCTAAGCCAACGATAGCGTAGCCGATGCGTTTGTTGTGCGGCAACACGGTAACGCCGGTTTCCTGATGCTGTTCTGAGGGTGCATGTTGGGTTGGCGGTTTAACCGAAATCGTGTCGGCCAGTGATTTTACCGGTCCTGCTAATCCCTGTGCATCGCTGCTGGCACATGAGGCCAGCTCGCCAATGATACTGGTTGCCAGTATGCCCTTGCCTGTGTTCTCTAAAAAAGCGCGACGATTAAATGCCCCGCCGCCAGCCAGCATATTGTTAAGGAGTTGATTGATGCTATTCATAGGAGTATCAATATTTACTTATAGTTATTTTATTTTCTTACATAGCACAATTGTTGGATAGCTTTGTTTTTGATATTTGAAATAACTATTGCATCCTGCTGATAATTTGCATTTGGGCAGATAAATAAATTCTTTATAACTTGCGATGCATGCATTACTTCGATTTTAGTTTCCTGAAATTTAATTTCTTCGATATACTCGATATCGTGCTGGTAGCCCTTATTATTTACCAGTTGTACAATTTAATCAGAGGGACTATTGCTGCCAATATTTTTATCGGGCTGGCCATTATCTGCCTGTTATACTTTGTGGTAAAGGCCCTGCATATGACACTGCTTACCAATATTTTGAGCAACTTCATGAATGTGGGCATCATTGCTATTGTGGTGGTGTTTCAGCAGGAGATAAGGCGGTTTTTGTTACTGGTAGGGAAGAATGCCTCATTGCAGCGAAATAAAGCATGGTGGCAATATTTCTTCGGTAAGGCCGAAACGGAGAAGAATAACTATATCCGCATAAAGCCTATTATTGATGCCTGCAAAAGCCTGAAACAAACACGTACAGGCGCACTTATTGTATTCGCCAAGTTTTATGACGAGCAATTTTACCAAAATAGTTGTGAGGTAATTGACGGTAAAATATCAAAACGTTTACTGGAAAGTATCTTCCAAAAAACCAGCCCGCTGCATGATGGTGCAGTAGTTATATCGGGCAACAAAATTAAATCTGCCAGCTGTATTTTACCGTTGACCGAGAATACCAACCTGCCACCGCAATTTGGACTGCGCCACCGTGCGGGTATTGGTGTAACCGAAGCCAATGAAGCCACAGCCATCATCGTGTCAGAAGAAACCGGCGAGATCTCTTACGCCAAGCAAGGGAGGGTGAAGATGAATATCAGTTTTGCCGAACTTGAAAAACTTCTGAATAAGGACTTTTAAAATTCAGTTAATTTATTTTCTTTTAATTGAGTGCTATTGTTTTTAAATGAAACAAATGGGCGAAGCTTGCGTTGTACTATTAATCATATCCCATCACAAGCACCCTTCATTATGTTTGAAAAATCAGCTTTTTGGTTTGATAAAAATGTTGAAGAACAGCCCAAACCAGATCTTAATTCGTTACAACATACTGAAGCTCCAAGCCCATTAGCAAATGGTTTAAACTGGGGCAATACCCAGGCAATTTATAAAATTGAGATTGATACCACCTTGCATTTAATGCACAAGCAGGTAAGCAATAGCCAATCAGAAAACACCTGGAAAATAAGCCAGAGCCCTGATGGGGCTCTGCAAATTGATGTACTGGATAGAAAGGTGCTAAAAATGGATGCGCAGATGAGACCTTTAATGGAGATCATCGAAAAAATAAACCACACTACTGATAGGTTGGCTTTAACTTTAAGAGAGGATTTAACCGTTGATGAGGTTACCAATACTGCCTCCATTTTAAAACGATGGGAACAGATAAAATTTGAACAGTTACGGGTACATGAATTACAAGATCCTCATTTTGTTAACATTGTTAACGCCTATAATGATGAATTTGAAAACCTCGCTCACAGCATCCACATTAATATATTATACCAATTATTTTTTTACCCTAAAGGTAAAATACAATATCCGGTAACAACATCGCAGCTGGTTTCTGAAAACAATAAAACCATTTCACAACTGCTGCCTCAGCAATTTGTATACTACAATTTGTTATACGCCAGCAGTATAGAAGATGATAAAATAAGGATTGATTGCTTTGCCGAAGCACCGGTAAACTGGCTGAAGCAAAATATTAAAGAAGATTACCTTAAAAATTACGCAGGCTATTTAGGTGATGATTTTGATTTTGACTTTAAAATAGAGGCGCGCTACACACACCGGCTCGATGGTACGTTAGAGCAGGCAATAATTTATATCAAAGAACAAGCTAATGAGCAGTTATTCTGTATTAATCAATACCGGTTTACATTAATTGAACAGGCCGCAAACGGGGAGGTGATATGAGTCAGTTATATGTGCCCGAGGGCACGTGGGTATTATGTTCAGAGGGGAAAAAAATTCCACGTATACAGGTTGCATCCCAATCAACCACCCGCATTGCAGGTGGCAAGTTGTCAGCAACAGAAGATGACCGGTTCGACGGTAACTTTGTGTGCTTAAAAATGGCTGCAGCAGGCGTTGTGCTCGGCGCTGTGGCCGGGCTTACTATTGCCGCAACGGGTGGTGCGGCTTTGGGGGTAATAGCTGCAGCAACTGTGGCAGGTGCAGGTACCGGGGCATTAGCAGGTGCACTTGCAGGTAAAATACCAAGCATCTGCTCTCTTTTATGCAAACCATCCGACTGGACAATTACGCACCCACGCGTAAAAATAGAAGGTAAAAAAGCTCTGCTGCAAAAGGCAACATTGAGTTGCTTACTGGGCGGCACTATTACGCTCAAAATGCCCGATCTGCAGGAGTCTATTGATATGGGGCTGCTGGCCGGGAATGATGTTTACAACGACTCCAGCGCTGATACTTTAAAAGACCCGGCACTTACCGATGCCGAACGTGACCGCATTTCACAATATGAGCGCGTATCTGACAGGGATTTAAAACGATTGAAATTAGATCCACGAATGTTTCACCCACCTAATGATAAAGGATTTTATGCTCAACTATATAAAAAAGGTGATACTTATATATTAGCATATAGAGGAACGAAAGAAATGCCAAATGATGCTATAGAAGATGGATTACAGGGCGTTGGAATAAGTATCGATCAATATAATAAATCAGTTGATTTAGCAAATGCAGTAAAAACAGCATTGCCTCCCGATCAAAAGGTTATTATTACCGGACACTCTTTAGGAGGAGGGTTGGCTGCTATAGCGAGTGGAGCAACAAGTTATCCAACATACACTTACAATGCAGCGGGAGTGCATGATTATACACTTGCTAAAAATGCAGTAAAAAGAGAAAGCATGAGCCATGTACAAGCTTATAATGCAAGCTCTGATCCTTTAAATATGGCACAAGATAACCGCGAAGTACTTTTAAGCCACATGGGTTGGCTTGGTGCGGCGGTATACCTTACACATGGCTTGCCACGCGCAGCCGGTCAGCGTATGCAGATACCAACCGATGTAAGTATTTTAAAAGGGCACACCGCCATATATATCGTAAATCAATTAGAAAAAGAGTTAGCAGCAAAAGAAGGCAATTCATCTGTAATTGCTAAAGAACTTTAATTATGAAAACTATAATATGTATTATCATCATAACTATCGCAACATCCTGCATGAACACATCCGAAAGTAAATCGAAGAAAGACAATCCACCTCATGATTTTTTCAGCGGG
Source organism: Sphingobacteriaceae bacterium (assembly GCA_903644075.1). GTDB lineage: Bacteria > Bacteroidota > Bacteroidia > Sphingobacteriales > Sphingobacteriaceae > Mucilaginibacter. The sequence goes on from CAHJXH010000264.1 coordinate 5,689, forward strand.
GCGGCAGTATTAATGGGGCAAGCCATTTATAAAAATGATATTAAG
>CAHJXH010000265.1 GCA_903644075.1 Sphingobacteriaceae bacterium
GCCAGAACCTGCTGCCAATAAGGCACACTGATTGATAAATTTATCGATACCCATCTGGTCAACGCTGCGTTTAATGCTTAACTGATCTATCTTGTCAAAAATCTTTTCGAAACCGCCTTTAGATAAACGGTCGAAACTATGCTTAAAGCCAGCCTTAAGCTTATCGAATTTTATTTGGGGGAATGTTATTTTTCGCATTTGATGTTTATAATGATGGTTAATAAGTACTATTATCGTGCCATTGTTTAATGCATTTTTTACAAGTAAAATCCGAAATCAAACCTCCCAATTCCAAAATCATAACTATCTTGGTGCCATGAATAAGGGTCTACTTTTCACCATCTGCATTACCTTTACCTCGGCAGGCGCTTTCGCACAAAAGGTTCAAAAACTAAGTGACTATTTTCCGGCTCCCAATGTTTGGCAGCAAAAAACGCCCTCACAGTCGGGATTGGATGATGATGCTATCCGTAAAGCAGTGGCCTTTGCTATAGCCAACGAAGCCAAATCATCGCACGATGGCGTAATATCTCAGTACCAGAGTTTCGGTAAAGAACCTATGAGCGAAGCTGTTGGTCCACTTACCGAACGTGCCGCTGCAACCGGACTAATCATATATAAAGGTTACGTAGTAGCCCAATGGGGTGATCCAAACAAAGTTGACATTGTAAACAGCGTAACCAAAAGCTTGCTTTCTACGGTAATCGGTGTAGCTGTTGATCGTGGACTGATCCGCAGCACCAGCGATACCGTTGCGAATTACGTGCCCTTTGTAGAAGTATATAATCCCGGCAGTAGCACTGGTTCTGAAAGTAATCAGAACGACATCATCTACCCCTTTGCATCAGCCCATAATCGTAAACTCACCTGGGAAGTAATGCTTCGCCAAACCAGCGACTGGGAAGGCACTTTATGGGGTAAACCCGACTGGGCCGATCGACCGCAAGGAGAGCTTGAAGAATATAAAAATCGTAAACGCAACGAACCGGGTACCCTTTGGAAATATAACGATGTACGCGTAAATGCATTAGCCTTGGCTGCAACAAACGTTTGGCGCAGGCCTTTGCCAGAAGTATTAAAAGAAACCATTATGGACCCAATCGGTGCATCAACAACCTGGCGTTGGTATGGTTACCGTAACTCGTGGATTGTACTGGATGGTCATCCTGTACAGTCAGTAAGCGGCGGCGGCCACTGGGGCGGTGGTATATTTATGAACGCTTATGATATGGCACGTTTCGGGCTGTTAACCCTGCATGCCGGTAGCTGGAAAGGCAGACAGCTCATCAGCAAGCAATGGGTAGATCAGGCCCTTACCCCTACCACGGCTAATACCGGCTACGGTTATATGAACTGGTTTTTAAATACCGATAAAAAATTGTTGCCATCTGCTCCGGAAAAAGCCTGGGTACACATCGGCAACGGCACCAACATGATCTATTGCGACACCGAGCACGACCTCATTATTGTTGCCCGTTGGATTGATAATAAGGCAATGGATGGCTTAGTTGGTGGTGTATTGAAGGCGATAGCGCCGTAAGTCCCCCAGCCCCCTAAAGGGGAGTAAGAGAATCAAGAGACGAGAACCAAGAGACAAGATAAGCAAACTTCTGTTCCCCCTTTAGGGGGTTAGGGAGCTCCTTATCCTGTCGCCAAAAAAGGATTAAAGTTCCTCGTTCCAACCTCCATGCCAGCAGCCCGGCAAACAGTTTTATCGCCATATTTGAAGTTGATGTTATCCATCGCCTGGTAAAGTTTAATCTGCTCCTCGTTATCTTCGAAAAGGTTGATCTGGTAACTTCCGCGAGCCAGTTGACTTAGTTTCACGCCAATTAACCTCACCTTCTTATTCTTGCTCCAGGCTTTCTTGAGCAGGTTTTTAATGCCGGGAATCAGGATATGTTCTGCCGCAGTAAGGCTGATCTTTTCTTGCAGGGTATGGGTTTCAAAATCGTTATAGCGGATTTTCACCGCCATGCAACCCGCAATTTTATTCTCTTTACGGAGTTTAAAAGCCAATTCTTCTGTCATTGATACCAGGATAGTTTCCAATGTTTTCAAATCAGCAGTATCGGCATCAAACGTATGTTCTGTTGAGATTGACTTTCGTTCGGAATGCGGCACAATCTCACCAAAATCAATACCACGCGCCTTTTCCCAGATGTATTGTCCGGCACGGCCAAAAACCACTTCGAGGAATCGGAGCTCAACTCGTTGCAAATCACCTATTTTTTCGATACCGTACTCGTATAATTTCTGGCAGGTTTTCTCGCCCAACATGGGTATTTTACGGATGGGCAACGGAGCCATAAACTCCATTTCTTTACCGTGTTCAATAAGCAGCTGTCCGTTTGGTTTGGCTTGGTTGGTAGCCATTTTAGCCACTGTTTTGGTTGATGCCATACCGAATGAAATGGGCAAACCGGTTTCGCGTGTTATTCGCTGGCGCAGATCAGTTGCTAATTTATAGGAATCGTAAAATCGGTCCATCCCTGTCAAATCGATATAAAACTCATCAACAGAAGTTTTCTGATATAGTGGTACGGAATCATGGATAATCTGCGTAACCTCCTGCGAAGCCTCGCTATAGCGGCCATGTGTGCCGCGAATCAGTATCGCATCGGGGCAAAGTTTTAAAGCCTGCCGGGTGGGCATAGCAGAGTGTACGCCAAATTTACGTGCTTCGTAACTGCATGATGCTACCACACCCCTATCTGCCGAGCCGCCAATAATTACAGGCTTGCCAATGAGCGAGGGGTCAAACTTTCGTTCAACAGACACAAAGAACGAGTCGAGGTCGATATGCACAATTTTTCTTTCCGGAATCACCATACAAATGTGGAAAAATTAAATGTAAAAATACTAATTATTTTAGCAATTTCGTTTATCTAATTTCATTTGTTATGACCGGATATTCTGATTACATGCTACTGTTGAGGCCCGACGAGCGGATCTGTGCCGAAATTAGCAGCTACAAAAAACTGGCTGCCGGGTTAATAGGCAATTATCCGTCAATGGGTTCAACAGCGCATATCTCTATTGCTAAATACACTCGTACCAAACCCTATATGATGCGCCCAGCTGTTGAACGCTTACAGCCTAAGCTTAAAAATATGCAGGCCGTAACCTTGCAGATCAATAACTTCAAGTTCTTCGTCCATAAAAATAACACCTATACTATTTATGCTGTTATTGAAGCCACCTATCAAAGCGATAACTGGTTTGCAGCATTAGGCAAGCAATTACGCATCAGCAAAAGCCAAATGACGCCGCATATTACCATTGCCCGCAGTATTAATGAAAATAGTTTTTACAAATTGTGGCCGCATTTTAAGTATATCATTTTCCGTCAGCGGTTTATGATTAACAGCCTCACAGTGCTGGAGCGCGAAACCCTCAATAACCAATCGAAATGGAGCATATTTCACGAATTTATGTTTGAGCACAAAACAGCCGATGCTCTGGTATAGCAATAAATTTATTGGCCTCATTATCAGCCAATCTATGCCTAATCGCAATTTTGTTTCTCAGAACTTGATTATTTTCCTACATTTGCGGTGGGTAAGTCTTTTACGACCAGCTCCTCTTGAACTCCCCCAGGGTGGGAACGCAGCAAGGGTAGAGGGTTGTAGCGGTGCGATAAAAGTAGCTTACCCATTTTTTTTTCTTCAATTTATTGGTTTGTCAATTAGCATGTCCGCTATACAAACCAAACTCTCCATAAGTCAATATTAAATTGACAAAAAAGCTTTCAAACAGCAATTCAAATGTTAATTTCGCGCAGAGTTATCTGTACTTAGTACATTTAACAGCTTTTCAATCTAAACGCAATTAATAATTCATTAAACAAATAGAAGAATGAAATTTTTCATTGATACCGCCAACCTGGCTCAAATACAAGAAGCATACGACCTTGGTGTGCTTGATGGTGTAACCACTAACCCTTCGCTGATGGCCAAAGAAGGCATCACCGGACAGGAAAACGTGATTAAACACTACCTGGATATCTGCAACATTGTAGGCGATTGCCCCGTTAGCGCCGAAGTTATTGCTACCACTTTCAACGAAATTATTGTTGAAGGCGAAGCATTAGCCAAACTGCACCCAAGCATTGTAGTTAAAGTACCTATGATTAAGGATGGCGTTAAAGCTATTAAACACTTTACTGAGAACGGCATTAAAACTAACTGTACGCTGGTATTCTCTGCTGGTCAGGCTTTATTAGCTGCAAAAGCCGGCGCTACTTATGTATCTCCATTTGTTGGCCGTTTGGATGATATTTCAACCGATGGTATGCAACTGATTGAGGATATCCGTTTAATTTTTGATAACTACGGTTACGAAACTCAAATCCTGGCAGCATCTATACGTACACCAATGCACATTATCACTTGTGCTAAAATTGGTTCAGACGTTATTACTGCTCCCCTATCAGCCATTACAGCTTTACTAAAACACCCGTTGACAGATAGCGGCTTAGCTACATTTTTAGCCGACCACGCTAAAGCAGCAGGTAAATAATATTAAACATTGTGTTGCTTTGATTGCTTACTAAGGGCAATGGAAGTACAACACGAAATTAAAGATACAGAGGGCTTATTTTACGTAGCGCAGGGCGACCACCACGTGGCCGAAATGCGTTATAGTATGACAAGCCCTTCTGTTATGGATATTTACCATACCGAAGTATCTGAAGACCTGCAGGGCAAGCACATTGGCCGGAAACTTATTGAGGCCGGTGTAGATTTCGCCCGTAAGCATCATTATAAAATTACTCCCTCCTGCAGTTTCGCACAAAATGTTTTTGAAACGACAAACGATTTTGATGATGTATTAGCATAAATTCGCTTCATGCTGTTATTGCCTAAACCAACTGATGACATTTCTTTTTTTGAAGAGATCAAAATATTGTCCAATAAATATTGGGCTGATTTCGATTTAAACTCCAAAATACATGGGTATCAAATTTAGAAAGGTTCTCAATGGAAACAAGGTCTATCTGATGAAGAAATCCTTCAATTCGAGAAAAGCATGGGGTTTAAATTCCCAGCTGCATTAAGAAATTTTTATTCTGTAATGAATGGTTTAGATAAGCCTGGAATCAATATTTACGGTAATTCGGAAGCGGATAAAACTTATAAATCTGTTTTTCATTCATTTAATGATGATTTAGAAGTAATCAAAGAACGAATTAACTTTATTTTTGAATCTTTTGATCTTCAACAGGAAGATCTTGAAATCAAACATATATCAAGAATTTTTCCGGTGTATCAACACCGTTTTATGTTGATTGATGAACCAGGTTGTCCAATCTTATCAATTTACGGGAATGATGTAATCTATTGGTCAGATAATATCAGTAAACTACTGGCAACTGAAATATTTTCTGATATTTATAATCCGTGGGATTTTGAAAGTAATCCTAAAAACTCCAGGTCGATTAAATTCTGGCTGGACTAGTACATTTGAATTATGCTCGATATTTTAATTATAGGCGGCGGCCCCATTGGCCTGGCCTGCGGCTTGGCTGCGCAGAAAGCAGGACTTAGTTTTTTAATTGTAGAAAAAGGCACACTGGTTAATTCGCTATACAACTACCCATCAACCATGACCTTCTT
>CAHJXH010000266.1 GCA_903644075.1 Sphingobacteriaceae bacterium
TTTACTTCACCACCATTAGCCATTACTTCGTTTGCCCCTACAATATTTTCGATGGTGTAATCGCCGCCTTTAACCAATACATCGGGCATTACCGCGTTGATGAGGTTGGCGGGTGTATCCTCCTCGAAAACTACGATGGCATCTATAAAAAAGAATGCGCTTAATAACAGTGCCCGACTATCCTGATGGTTAACCGGCCTGCTTTCGCCCTTTAACCTTTTTACCGAAGCATCAGAATTCAGGCCGATAATAAGCTTGTGGCCCAGCTCGGCAGCCTGCGCCAGGTAGGTAATATGGCCGGTATGTATAAGATCGAAAACGCCATTGGTAAACACCAGTTTTTGCCCTTCGGCTTTCCATTGCGCTGTTTTTTGCAGCAGCTCTGGTAAGGTATTTATTTTGTTAACTAAGGTGCTTTCGATATTTTGCATGTTAAACTAATTGTTTAATATGTTGATGTATTTATGCTGAATATTAAATAGTTGAATTTTGTATATCTGCTATAATGGCATCAACGGAAGCCGTTGCATTACCCACATGGCGTATCACAATGGCCGCAGCATGGTTAGCCAGTTCGCAGGCTTCTTCAACACTTAAACCCTGGGAAATAAAGTAGGCAATGGTTGCCAGTACGGTATCGCCGGCACCGGTTACATCGAATACTTCGGTCGCTTTTACGGGTAGTAGTTTGTAAGCGAGTTCGTCTAAGATAACCATCCCTTCTTCGGACAAAGTTACGATGAGATACTCAACGCCGGTTTCAGCAAAGATGGTTTTACCCGCTTTTTGCAGATCGCTAAGGTTATGGATCTTCTCAGATTTCGCAGCTTCGGCCAGTTCCTTACGGTTAGGCTTGATGATAAATGCACCTTTATATTTAGAGTAATCCAGTCCTTTTGGATCGACAATTACTTTTTTGCCCAGCTCATTCGCCGCCTTAATTAAGCGTTGCGTTAAAGCCGGGGCAAAGAAACCTTTGTTATAATCGGAGAAAAGCACAATGTCGGCCTCGCTGATCCGCGTCTGCAAAACACCAAAGGCCTGTTCTTCCAGTTCAGCATTGATTGGATTGGTCACCTCACGATCGATCCGTACCAGTTGGTGGTTGCCTGCCAGTACACGGGTTTTAAGGGTGGTTGGGCGTGTAGGGTCTTTAAATATAGCGCCGGTATCAACGCCTTGCTTTTCTAAGATAACCAGCAATTCTTCACCCGCTACATCATTACCTATTACGCCGCTCAAAGTAACTTTGGCACCGAGGGCTAACAGGTTTTGGGCTACGTTAGCTGCACCGCCCAAGGTGGTAGATTCGCGTTTTACATTAACCACCGGCACGGGCGCTTCGGGCGAAAGGCGTGTGGCCTCGCCCCAGATATACTGATCAATCATCAGATCGCCGATAACCAGCACTTTGGGTTGCTGTTGCGTTTGCTTAATGTGGTTAACTTTCTCTAAAAGCATTTAATAGGTGTGGGTTCAATAATGTTAACGCTAATAACTAAGCTTTCGGCTTTTTATTATTAAATACTTCGGTGATCTGCGCCAGATCCATCGCGTTTAAGCAATGTGCTGCGCTAAGTCCGCCTTTGCGGCCTACCAACACACCATATTTCATATCATGGAAACCTTCGTTGCGGTGAGCATCGGGGTTAATAGAAAGCATCACACCTTTATTAAGGGCATAGCCCTGCCAGCGCCAATCCAGATCCAAACGGAGCGGGTTAGAGTTAATTTCGATCACTACATTATTGGCCGCACAGGCATCAATTACTTTTTTGTAATCAATATCATAGCCTTTGCGGGTAAGCAAAAGCCTGCCTGTTGGGTGGCCTAATATGGTAGTGTATGGATTCTCGATGGCTGTTATCAGTCGCTCTGTTGCTTTTTTTTCATCCATTTTTAAATTGGAGTGTACAGAAGCCACGATAAAATCGAACGTTTTCAGTATCTCATCCGGGTAATCAAGCGAGCCATCGTATAATATATCAGCCTCGATACCTTTAAATATATGGAAGTTCTCCAGTTTTTTATTCAGCTGGTCCATCTCTTTGTGTTGTTCTAAAACACGCTCGATGCTTAGGCCTTTGGCATAAAAGGCACTCTTGCTGTGATCGCTGATACCTAAGTATTGCAGTTTCAGCTGATCGCGGCAATACAGGGCCATTTCCTCGAGCGTGTTCACACCATCGCTCCAGGTACTGTGATTGTGTAACGAACCTTTCAGGTCCCCTAAAGTAATTAGCTTAGATTCGGTGGTGATGTTTAATATATCAGCACCTTCACGCAATTCGGGATGGATCCAAGGCAAGCCTGCTTTTTCATAGATCAGTTCTTCGCTTTGAGGCTGATCAATGTCGTCAGTAATCCTTGCAAAAACTGCTTCTACATGTTCTTCGGTTCCTGTCTGGATAAATAGTTCCCTGAAGTACCTGTTCTTCGGTACGCAGATCAGCTCAACCAGTAAGCCGTTTTCCAGTTCACCACTCAGGCGGCAATCATCAACTTTCAGGTTTTGTAATAGGCCTGCACCTTTCAATGCATCGATACCAATTTCCGCATCGCGGGTACCTATAACCATCGATAGCTCATTGATTACTTCATTGCGGCGGCGGTACTGTCCCGAAAATTCAATCAGCGCACCCGGCATAAAGGCTTTGATCTGGTTCATCAGCTCCTCGGCCTCGGGTTCAACCTGTGCATACAGGAAACTGCCATTGCTGGCCATGCGAAACTCCAATACCTTGCGGATCTCTTCCTGGGTTTTTAAACCGAAGCCTTTGGCCTCAATCAGGCGGTTCTCGTTACAGGCATAATAGAGCTCACCAATATTTTCGATACCCAGATCGTGCCATATTACGCTGATCTTTTTCGGGCCGATACCTTTTATACCCAGCATCTCTACAATGCCTTCGGGAGTGGCGGCCAGCAGGTCGGTTAAATCAGTGATAGCGCCTTTCTCCAGCAGCTCTGCAATTTTAGCGGCAGTGCTTTTGCCCAGGCCATCAATCTTCTCCATTTCGGCCAGGCTTTTGCCGGCTATCTGGAAGGGCAGTTTATCAACTTTAAAAGCCGCGTTGGCGATGGACTTAATCTTAAACGGATTCTCGTTATGCAATTCCATCAGCTGCGAAAGCAACCTTAGTGTACGTGCTATTGGTTTATTCTCCATATTGGTAGCGGTAAAAATACGAAAGCCACCCAAATTGAGCGGCTATAGTTAATAATTAATTAGTGGCTGTAATTGTTTCTGTTAGGTGATAAAAGCCTTAAAAAAACACTCATTTGTTACCCAATTGCGCTTAAAACAACAAAGCCACCGTTATGAGGTGGCTTTGCTATAAAAAACTATTTATGTATTACTTAATAACAATGTTGTAAGGCATGCGGGCTTGCGGGGTACGCATCATGCTTTGCAAGCCTTTTACCTGCTCGTAGTATTTAAAGTTTTCGCCCAGCTCAGATTGTATGGCGTGCATTTTCATTTCTGTACTTAAACCACTGCCAAATTTGCTGAACAAACTTTTTTGCTCTGGGTAGGCTACCACTTTGTAATCTTTAACGTTGGCTTTTTTAGCGGCGCAGGCAATAGCATCGTTGATGTTACCTAAGCGGTCAACCAGTCCTAATTTTAAAGCCTGGGTACCTGTCCATACGCGGCCCTGGCCAATGCTGTTAATGTAGGCTTGGGTTTTGTGGCGGCCATCGGCTACGGCTTTGGTAAACTCATCGTAACCGCGGTTAACCTGGTTTTGGAGGATCATGTGTTCTTCCGGGGTAAGCGGACGGCTGATATCGCCCAGATCAGAGAACTTGCCGGTTTTTACACCATCAAAGGTAACACCCAACTTATCGTTAAAAAATTTCTGCATATTAGGCAGGATAGAAAAGATACCGATTGAACCGGTAATGGTATTTGGCTCGGCAATAATGCTATCGGCAGCGCATGCGATGTAATAACCGCCAGAAGCAGCATAATCGCCCATGGAAACGATAACAGGCTTCACTTTTTTGGTTAGCAGAACCTCGCGCCAAATAATGGCCGATGCAATTGAACTGCCACCCGGTGAGTTAACGCGTAATACAACGGCTTTAACTTTACTATCTAAACGTACCTTACGGATAGCCGCAGAAATTTTATCAGAACCGATGCTGTTATCGTCGCCTTCGCCGCCGTTTATTTCGCCAGAGGCATAAATGATAGCCACGCGGCGGTCTGACGAACCTTCGTCGTCTTTGTCGCCTTCGCTCTTGGTGTAATCGTCAATGCTTACACTTTTTACATCTTTTTTATGGCTGATGCCGGTACGGTCTTTCAGGTCGTCCAGTATTTCGTCTTTATATTTAAGGCCGTCAACCAGTTTATATTTCAAGGCATCCTCTGGATATTGAATTTTAAGGTTGTTAGCCACATCTCTCAACGTGTCCACATTTAAGTGGCGGCTTTTGGCTATACCTGTTAAATAGTAATCGTATAACGAACCCATGTACGAGGTAACCTGCTCGCGGTTGGCATCGCTCATTTTGGTGAGAATAAAAGGCTCTACAGCGCTTTTATAAGTACCAACCTTAATAACCTGCGCTTCGATACCCAGTTTGTCAAGCGTGCCTTTCAGGAAGGTGATCTGCGAACTGAAGCCGCTGAAATCAAACATACCTTTTGGGTTGATATAAACCTTATCGGCTACTGAAGCCAGGTAGTAAAAGCTTTGCGTATAAACTTCGGCATAAGCAATAATGAATTTGCCCGATTTTTTGAAATCGATCAAGGCCTTACGGATTTCTTCAGTAGTGGCCTGGCCAGAGAGCATGTAGCTTTCGCTCAGATAAATACCCTTAATGTTATCGTCGGTTTTGGCTTTTTTAATGTTGGCCAGTATATCATTCAACCCGATTGATTTATCAGTATCGAAACCCAGAAAGCTTAAACCTGCCAGTGGGTTATTGGGGGTTCGTTCGGTTATAGGGTGGTCGATAGAGATATTGAGTACAGAGTTACTTTCAACGGTAACATTTTTGTCGCCACTGGCCGAGGCTACGATACCAATTAGTACTAAAACTAAAATGACACCTGCAAAGATCAGTCCGACGATGGTGGCTAATACAAATTTGAAAAATTGTTTCATTAAGTGGTATAAATCTTTTTATCTATGCAAACTTAGCAATTCGCTATGTTAATGTTTAGAATGCTGTCTATAATATTTGTTACAACATGATTAATGTTTTTTTGTTATTGGGAAGTAACCTGGGCAACAGGCAACTTTTTCTGAAACAGGCCATTAAGGGCATACAAAATATGGCCGAAGTTGTACAGGTATCGTCTGTATATGAAACCGAAGCATGGGGAGTAGAAGGGCAGCCAAACTACCTTAACCAGGTGCTTTTGGTGAAAACGGATCTGTTGCCGCGTGCCATGCTCAAGAAACTGCTGGACCTCGAGAAAGCGCTGGACCGTAAGCGGACTGAAAAATGGGGATCGCGAACTATTGATATCGACATCCTTTTCTTTGGCGAGATGATTATTAATGATGACCCCAACCTGATAATACCACACCCAAGATTGCACGAAAGAAGGTTTACT
>CAHJXH010000267.1 GCA_903644075.1 Sphingobacteriaceae bacterium
GTCGGGTAAAACACTGGGCTTTTTATTACCGTTATTGGGTTTGCTCGATACTAATATCCCAACCGTTCAGGCTATGATACTGGTTCCGTCCCGTGAGCTGGCTTTACAGATCGAACAGGTATTTAGAACCATGAGCAGCGGCTTTAAGGTAAACTGCTGTTATGGTGGCCACGATGTAAAAATCGAGCGTAATAACCTATCGCAGCCACCCGCTGTTTTAATTGGTACGCCGGGCCGTATAGCCCATCACCTCCGTCGCGAAAGTTTTGATACCGCTACTATTAAAACCCTCATTTTAGATGAGTTTGATAAAGCACTCGAGTTTGGTTTCCAGGAGGATATGGCCTACATCATTAAGCAAATGCCGGCCATTAAAAAACGAATCCTGACCTCTGCCACGCAAATGGATGAGATCCCTTCATTTACCGGCATTAACAGGCCCGCTAAGCTCGATTATCTCAACAATACCCCAACAGTATCAAACCTTGAACAAAAAGCTGTAGTTGCTGAGGCTGCCGATAAACTGGAAGCGCTATTTGCACTCATCTGTAAAGTAAGCGATAAACCTACCCTGGTTTTTTGCAACCACCGCGAAGCTGTTGACCGGATCAGCTATCTATTGTACGATATGGGCCTGCCACACGATATTTTTCACGGCGGCATGGAGCAGGATGATCGGGAGCGCGCATTAATCAAGTTCAGAAACGGCAGTCACCGAATACTAATTACAACCGACCTGGCTTCGCGCGGATTGGATATTCCGGAGATTGAGCATATCATCCATTACCAGTTACCACATAACGAGGAGGCTTTTATACACCGTAATGGCCGCACAGCACGTATGCATGCCACCGGCACATCGTACTTAATGTTAACGCCTGATGAAAAACCGGCTTATCTGAAAGAAGTTCCGGAGATTGAGGACTTATCCGCCGATCCTGTTTTACCTAAGCCATCACCATGGGCTACATTGTATATTGCAGCCGGTAAAAAAGATAAGATTAACAAGGTAGATATAGTTGGCCTGCTATTGCAAAAAGGCGAACTGGCTAAAGAGGACCTGGGATTGATTGAAGTGTTAGACCATTCATCGTATGCGGCTGTAAAACGTATTCGTATTGAGCGTGTTGTACAATTGGTTAAGAACGAAAAAATTAAAGGAAAAAAAATAAGAATAGAAATTTCCCGCTAATACATAAAACATAACACCATGAGCAATAACGATATAATGAAAAAGCTTCGGGTAGCTTTAAAATTTACAGACGACGATATTATTAAGGTTTTAAAACTGGCCGATTTTAATGTAACCAAGACAGAGATTGGCGCCATCTTTCGTAATGATGACCATCCTAACTTTAAACCCTGCGGCGACCAGATCCTCCGCAATTTTTTAAACGGATTGATTATCTACAAACGCGGCCCACGCCCTCCAAAGGCTCCGAAACAAGATCCGGCATAAACACAAAAAAGCCCTGCTATATAAAATAGCAGGGCTTTATATTTCAGATTATCTGTCTGCTTAAACAACAGTATCTCTTCTCAGGAATCCTAAAATTAAGGAAATGATAGCGATAACTAATAAGATGTGGATTAAACCACCTGCTGAATAAACGAATTCGCCTAATACCCATCCAATGATTAAGATAACGGCAATGATATATAATAAAGATCTCATGACTGTTGGTTTGTTTTTTTAAAGGTAAATGATGATGTTTTTAATATTTAATTGTATTGATTTATACAATAGGCATACCATTATACTATTTCAACTCTAAATGGGCAATAAACATTCATTTTACATTAATTCAAACAAAAAATTGTCTTAAATATTAAAAAAATAGCTTATTAATCAGGACAGTTTGCAGACAATGGGATGACATAGCTTTAAATACACCTCCGGCGTTTGATAATTTCCAACAAGAATTTTGGTTAAATTAGTAGCTGGTGTCCAATTTCAATAACAATAATTATTATGGGGGTATATGTCTAATATCACACAGCAATTAAATTTTAACAAAATGGATGAATTTATTTTATTCTTCAGACATGAAGACGGCAAAAAAATAGCATCGCCGGAGCAGATGCAAATATGGATGAAACAAACAATGGACTGGATTGGCGGCATTGCAGCCCAAAACAAATTTGTAGGTGGCAACGGTTTATCTTTTGATGATGCGCGCATTGTTAAACACAACAGCGTAGTAACTAACGGCCCATTCGGCGAAATCAAAGAAACAATTGGTGGTTATATTATAGTGAAGGCCGAATCGGCTGACGAAGCTGCCGAATTTGCCAAAGGCTGCCCGGTGTTGCAAGGCGATGGCAATAGCGTTGAAGTTCGCAAACTGGCGAATGGGGATGGCGTTCACTAAAATCTTCAAGGCCTTCCGTCAACAGTGGAAGGCTTTTTCCTACCATGCAGAACCAGGAATTAATAGACCATCTGTTCAGAACAGAGTTTCGCAAAATTACGGCTGTAATATGCAAGCTATTAGGCATCGAACATATTGAAATTGCCGAAGACATCGCCGGTGAGACTTTCCTATCCGCACTCGAGACCTGGCCGTATAAAGGCCTCCCTCCTAACCCTACAGCCTGGCTTTATGCCGTAGCCAAAAACAAGGCAAAAAATCATATTACCCGCAAATTTCTTTTTGCAGACAAGGTAATTCCAGAGATTACTTCTTCCTTATTTAAGGAATACGAATTTGACGTTGAGATCGACCTTTCGGACAAAAATATAGCAGATAGTCAGCTGCAAATGTTGTTTGCCATTTGCAATCCGGTAATTTCTATCGAGGCCCAAACCGGCTTGGCCTTACGCATCCTTTGCGGCTTTGGTATAGACGAAATTGCCAATGCTTTTCTAAGTAATAAGGAAACGATTAACAAAAGATTATTCAGAGCTAAAGAAAAGTTAAGGATTGAAAAAGTAAAGATCGAGTTTCTGCCACAGGCCGAAATCAGTATTCGGATCGACGCGGTATTAACCACGTTATATTTATTGTTTAACGAAGGCTATTACTCCGAAAGTCAGGATGCTATATTACGGAAGGATCTTTGTTTAGAGGCCATGCGCTTAATTTACATGCTGGTAGAAAATGAGCAAACCAACCTCCCTGTTGTAAATTCACTGCTTGCTTTAATGTGTTTTCATGCTTCTCGCTTTGAAGCCCGTAAAAACGACAAAGGCGAAATGATCTTATACGATGATCAGGATGAAACCCTATGGGACCAGGCTTTAATAGCCAAAGGTGCTTATTATCTTAACCAAGCCTCGGAAGGAGACGCGATCCCCAAATACCACATAGAGGCTAGCATTGCCTGGTGGCATACCCACAAAGCCGATACGCCAGAAAAGTGGGAAAATATCTTACACTTATTCAATCGGCTATTGGCAATTGACTATTCACCTATCGCGGCGCTCAATCGTACATATGCGGTTTCAAAAGTGCGTGGCAATGAGGCAGCAATAGTTGAAGCCGAGAAACTGAACTTAACTGACAATCATTTCTACTTTACCCTGCTGGGCGAATTGTATAAAGAAATTGATATCCCAACAGCCAAACAACATTTTACGCAAGCTTTCCTGCTTGCCAGAACCAGTGCTGATAAACTACTCATTCAACAGAAAATTAACAAGCTAATAAAGCTGCTACAACTCCGCAAGAAACGGGTTCTATACCTGCAGCTGCGCGCCGACCTTTGATATTGTAATCATTAAACACAATATCATGCATATCGAAAGCAATCCATCCATTTTATATTTTGGCACCCCGGTGGTGTTAATCAGCACAAAAAATGAGAATAACACCGATAACCTCGCTCCTATGTCGTCGATATTCTGGCTGGGTTGGCGTTGTGTAATCGGTTTGGCCGCAGCTTCTAAAACAACACATAATTTAATGCGTAACAGGGAGTGCGTTTTAAACCTTCCTTCGGTTAGCGAAGTTAGTGCAGAAATAGTTTGGGTAAAACCACCGGATCAAACCCTGTACCAGATGGTAAAATGGCTAAAGGCTATCGTTACGAAGAGGATAAATTTAATATTGCCGGTCTGCACAAACTTACATCAACAACCGTAGTCCCGCCACGCATAGCAGAATGCCCTGTACAATTAGAAGCTGTGGTTGAAGCAGTACATGGATTAGCCGAAGGCGATATTAACCAACGTGGCCGTATTGTAACATTCGAACTTCGGATACAGAAAGTACACCTCGAAGAATCTATTTTAATGGATGGCCAACCCGACCGTGTTGACCCGGACAAATGGCGACCACTCATTATGAGCTTTCAGCAATTTTACGGCTTAGGCGAGCAGTTGCACTCCTCTACCCTTGCCGAAATTCCCGAACATCTTTATAATTCGCCCGATAGGGAAAGGGCAATGGCCGTTATTATTTAGATTCTGCTTTGGCCTTGCTTGGAATGTACCTGCTCGATTTACGTTTCTGATTTGCATCCGCAGCGTCTATCGAGTGGGTACAGGTTAAATCATCTTCTTTTTCAGCCAGATCTGATAAGCGTACGTAGAATTTATGTAACTGATCGAGTTCAGCTTCGGTTAAATCTTCAATATCAACCATTCGGTTGCTCGAACCTTCATGCGAAGCCAGGATTTCATTTAATTTTAAGTGAATTGCTTTTGAGTCTTTATTCTGCGATTTCTGGATCAGGAAAACCATTAAAAAGGTAACGATAGTAGTACCGGTATTGATGATGAGCTGCCATGTATCTGAGTATTTAAATACGGGGCCGGATACCAACCAAACTACAATTACAGAAATTGCTATAATAAAAGCTGCCGAACTACCGGTTGCCATTGTTGCCCAGTTCGAAAACTTCTCGAACATATTTTTTTTCTTTGCCATAGGGATATTATTTATCTCAAAAGCAATTCACAACCATATTGTTTGCATTGATTTTAAAAAGGACGATAATCCTTTTCAAATTATTAAAATCAGGACAGTATTTGACGGAGTTATTCACCAGGATTGATCCTATTATTTTCGTTGGATTCCATGTCATCAATAGTGCGATGAATTTGTTTAATATCCGTTGGCTCTTTCATTTCTTCTAACTGCTGGTCAGTAATGGTATTAATGCCCAGGTGTTGGTAGATCTCATGCACCATGTTCAGAATTTTGGTAATTTCTTCTTCGGCCCGTACGTTAACTTCAAATTCTACCTGCTGGCGGATGGTTTCAATTTTGCCCTGCCGGTTCTGATTTATTAAAACCAGAACCGATAATATAATGGCAAATAAGGATACGGCCATTTCCAATATCGGGAACGGAAATGGATCAAACGGCTTTAATGGAAACAGGTTGATGTTCCAACAGATCCAGGCTGCAAACAATATAAAACACGACAGCAGGAATTTCATACTTCCCAACACATCTATTATAAATACAGTAATATGGTCTGTACGTGTCTTGGTAAAATCGAGCGAAGATTTTAGTTCCGGTTCTGCAGATGGTATATCCTGATTAGCGGATTTGGGGCTTTTCATTTCCATAGCTGGGGTTTCTATAAAAAATAATTAATATTATTAATTAATAC
>CAHJXH010000268.1 GCA_903644075.1 Sphingobacteriaceae bacterium
AAGGGCCGATAAACTTCAACCCATCAGGCTTATTAATATCCGAAGCAATTTTGGCCACAAACTTATTGATGGATACACCTGCCGATGCGGTAAGGTTTAACTCATCTTTAATGGCTTGTTTTATTTGTTGAGCAATTTCAATTGCCGAGCCGATGTTTAGCTTATCGTCGGTAACATCGAGATAAGCTTCATCTAGTGATAACGGCTCAATCAAATCCGTATACCGCGAAAATATCTCACGGATGCGGCGTGACACTTCTTTATACTCTGCAAACCTCGGCCTCACAAATATAGCATGCGGACAAAGTTTCTGCGCCATTCTTGCCGACATGGCCGAGTGAATCCCAAATTTGCGGGCCTCATAACTGGCCGTAGCCACCACACCACGCCCATCGGGCGAACCACCCACAACTAAAGGCTTGCCTCGCAATTCGGGATTATCCCGTTGCTCAACCGAAGCATAAAAAGCATCCATATCAATATGAATGATTTTTCGGTAGGTGGTATGTTCGGTTTGTTCTGGCACTTTAATATTATATATACTCTCTTTTATAATGCATGGGTTTCTACCTCTTAGTTTATGTCACTGCTGTAGCACTGTCTTTTCCCCTCCCTAATTTAGCTATCGTGTACCAACAAGCGTGATCAACCTAATTTATACCCCTTATGGACGTTTTTGCAACTTGCAAAGACAGTAGTTTTCCCCTTAAAAGGGGAATGCAAAGGCATTGCTAACATCAGTAACCTTAATAAGGGGTAGACTCTCCAAGATGTATGTACACGGTAGCTAAATTAGGGGAACACCACTGTCTTTGCAATTTGCAGCTACTTTCATAAGGGGTAAAATCTTAAATGATTTATTAATGCTGCCATTTACACCATCTTCCACAACAACAAACACACCACAGCACCAATCAGCGTGTTTAAAAAGTTAACCACATTATTGCCGATCAAATGTTTCCGTTCTAAAGTTGCACCTAAAACAGAATCGGCAATATTACCAACAGCGCCGCCAAGAACTATCCACAAAAAGTTAATATTCCATCCAAAACCGATGGAATAAACTATGGCAATGAGCGCTGCACCGGCAATACCTATTAATGTACCCTCTAAACTCACCACACCATCGAGCCCGCGCTGATCTTTCTTAAAAGTAATAATGTTATAAAAACGTTTGCCGTAAACCGTCCCTAATTCTGATGCTAAAGTATCGGCTGTTGCTGCGGCCAAACTTCCGGCCATCATTAGGCGATGGCTGGCTGCTGCTTGGGGCATGCGCCAGATTATGGCGCCAATTAGTGCGGCTATACCTCCGTTGGCAATTACCTGCCCAGCGGTACGTCGACCCTTATTTTTTTCGGCAGCACCAATTTGTTGCTTACTGCGCATTTGCCAGCCGGTAGCGCCCGATCCTAAAATAAAGAAGAGCGTAAGCATGGCTAAACCGGTTAATCCTGCTCCTTGGTAAATCAACAAACCTGTTAAGCCGCCTGTTATAGCTGCGGGTATGGTGAGTTTTTTAAACCGGATGCTTAGCGCCATCCCTGTCACCAGAAATATATAAACCAGATAATTTTGAATGGTCATGCTTTAAATTATAGTCAAATATAAAAATTGAATGCCCGATGCTTATACCTTTGTATTAATGAGCGACATTTTAGGCCAGGCACTGCATGGCCACCATTATCACAAGGCTAAACATAAACTTTGGATCCATAACCAATACGGCCCCAAAGAAGAAATGCCCATTGCCACCTATTTTAGGGAAGAAGATGATATGCCCGATATGGAATGGCTGGCCGTTGAACAATGCCGCGGTAAAGTGCTGGATATTGGCGGCGGTGCCGGAAGCCATGCCTTGCTACTGCAGGAAGAAGATATTGATGTAACGGCGATAGATATTTCACCATTATCGGTAGGGGTAATGAAAGACCGCGGCGTAAAGCAAACCCTCGTGGCCGACATTTATACCTATAACCAAGGCAAATACGATACGCTGCTGTTATTAATGAACGGTATTGGCCTGGCCGGAAACATCGAAGGACTGAAACGCCTGCTTACCCACCTCAAAACTTTGATGAACGAAGATGCCCAACTGCTTTTCGATTCCTCGGATATTACTTATCTCTACGAAGGCAATCTGCCTGCAGAAGGCTATTACGGTGAGATTAAATATCAATACGAATACAATCAGCAAAAAACAGATTGGTTTAGCTGGCTTTATATAGATGAGCATAGCATGCAGGCCATTGCCGAAGAAATGGGTTTTACAATGGAGGTTTTAATTGAAGACGAACACGGGCAGTATTTAGCGCGGTTAACGGTTAATTAATATGACTATCATTCCACATTATTCCCGCCCGGAAGAAATCACCCATGATTTTTTACGCGAAGTAGATAAGCACTTGCAGGATATCGTTTCGGGCAAAGTAACTGAAATGTATGAGATCGAAACCTTTGCCGATCTGCTGCATCTGCATCCAACCCATGTGAGTAATACTATTAAAGAATACACCGGTAAATCGCCTTGCCATTTTTACCAGGAGAAAATTATGGAAGTTGCTAAACAGTTGTTAACTACCACAAATCAATCTATCCGGGATGTTGCTTTTATGCTAACCTATGATCCCTCGAACTTTAGCAAGGTATTTAAACGCTTTGTTGGCGTTACCCCCAAACAATACAGAACTGCAAATACTTAAATCATCACCATTTTAAAGAATTGCCTGTGCCGAGCTTTGTAAAAAAAGTTCGAATCATGGAAAATTCAAAAATAAAAACAGCCATAGTAACCGGGGCTTCAAGAGGTATCGGTAAGGCAATCGCGATAAAGCTGGCTGCGAATGGTTACCAGGTAATTGTTAATTATGCTAATAGGGCACATGAGGCACAACAGGTTGTAGCGCTAATTGAACAAGCAGGCGGAAGGGCTATAATTGTACAGGCCGATGTATCCAAGTTTCAGGAATTCGAGAAGCTCTTTAACATAGCTGAAAAAACTTATGGGTCGGTTGATGTATTGATTAACAATGCAGGTGTATCTAAACTAAGCTCTATTGCTGATAGCGATGATGAGTTATTCGACCATCTCTTCAATATCAATGTTCGCGGAACCGTAAACGGATTAAACCTGGCTGCTAAAAGATTGAGCCAGGGTGGGCGCATTGTTAATTTCTCGAGCACGGCAGTCGCCACTTCAACGCCCGGCATGGGGCTTTACGTTGGCACGAAAGCCGCTGTTGAAGCCATTACCAAAGTTTTTGTAAAAGAATTGCGGGGCAGGCAAATTACCGTCAATATGATTGCGCCGGGGTTAATTAAATCAGAAATGTTTTTCGAAGGCAAATCGACAGAACAAATTGCACAAATGGAAAAACTATCACCATTAGAACGTTTCGGCGAAGTTGGAGAAATTGCCGATGCTGTTGCTTATCTTGTAAGTAAAGATGCAGCTTGGGTAAATGGACAACTTATCAGGGTGAATGGTGGGGTTGCCTAAGTGGTTAAACGCTTGATATTAAGCGCCTATTTTAAATCAATTTCAGCCAAAAGCTAAAAATTCGCCTTAAAAAGGGTAAATTTGTCGCCCCTCGGGACTTTTAATAATACAAGATATGGCGTGGTTAGATAAATTGAAGCTAAAAAAAGGATTGGTATTGTCGTTAACCGAAGCCGGTTTCGTAGCTCCTAAAGAAATACAACAAAGAACGCTGGCCCGCATTATCGGCGGTCAGGACGTAATAGGGGTCGGACCAGAAGGCTGCGGTAAAACTACTACCTATATATTAGCTGCCCTTAACAAATTTAGCTATACGCCCGAAGGTGTGCCTAAGGTTTTAATCCTGGTACCCGATAAAGAAAAAGTTGATGAGGTGATTGAGAAGATCGCTCAGCTCAATAAAAACAAATCGCTCTCTGTTGTCGGTCTGTTTGCAGCACCCGGTATCGAAGCCCAGATGAATGCCCTGGCCGATGGTGCCGATATTGTGGTGGCAACGCCCGATCGCGCACGCGCTATTTACCTGAAGCTTGGTCTTAATATGAACAAGATGGAGCTGATAATAATTGATGATGCCGAGCATATTGTTAAACAGGGCCTGCAATTGCCAGTTGCCGAAATGGCCAATAGCGCACCTAAATGCCAGCACCTTGTTTTTACCGAAGTAATACATGAGCGTTTAAACAAGATGATAGCGCCTTTTATGAAGCAACCCGCCATTGTTGAGGTTGAAGAAGTAGGCGTGCCTTTGTTTGATACCCACCCGCAGTTATTATACCTAGTACCTAATTTCGGTACCAAGGTAAACCTGCTGAACCTGTTTATGCAGGATGAAGACCTGTTTACCAAATTAGTGCTGTTTGTAAATACCCGCCCAACGGCCGAGAAGCTTTATAAAAGTTTAGATAACCGTAAAACCAGTGTTGCTTTTTTAAACCCATGGTTTTTTGAGATGGAAGGATTTGAATCGATCTATGATTTCAAAAGCTCGGATATTAGGGTATTGATCGTTGTAAACGATGCAGAGCAAAAACTTGATTTAGATGATATCCCATTCCTGATCCACTTTGAACTGCCGCTTGAAAAGGAGACCTATATCGATAGGATGATTAATGATTCGCCGGAAGTTGACGATGAAACCATGGCCATCACATTTGCTACAGACCTGGAGTTAACCGCAGTTAAAAAGATTGAGCAAGCCACCGGGCAAAAAATTCCGTTAGGAGACTTGCCCGAAGACCTTATCATAGAAAAAGAGCGTAAAGCAGGTGATGCTGCCGAAAAGAAAGCGGCTAAAGCTAAAAGTGATGAGCCGGAAGTCGGTGCAGCCTTTCATGAAAAGAAGGCCGGTAATGCAAAAACCTATAATTACAGGGCAGGCATAAAGGCTAAAATGAGCAAAAAGAAGAAACACAGCTAGCCATAGTTGCGAGTTGTGGGATGTGTTTATCCAGGCCTTCGTCCTTAATCTATGTATTAAATGAGGTGGAAACGTAAAGGTCTTCCACCTTTTTTCTTGCCCAATCGGTTTTTCTAAGAAACTTCAGGCTCGATTTAACGCTTGGATCGTCATTAAAGCAGTTAATGCGGATGCGCGAACCGAGTTCGGGCCAGCCATAATGGGCTACCAATTCATTTAAAATCGTTTCTAAAGTTTTACCGTGAAGCGGATTATTGGCTTGTTGCTGCATCATTTACAAAAGTACTATAAATAATAGGGCTGTTGAAGAGGCGTTTTTAGGTGCCGATTTAATTAATTGCTGCATTTTATGTCATATATATAGCGGTAAATATGACTTGTTCTACTTAAATAAAACAACGGCTATCATATTAATGAAGGCTTGTTTGTACGAATACAACACAAGTCGTGTTGTTGTTTGAATATAGGGATGATTTTTTATCGCTGATAAACAGTGAATTGCATTTGTGGTGTGTGATAATTACACATAGGGTTTGTAAATGCAGAAAAGGTTCATACCTTTGCAACCCGCAATTAAGGAAGCGGGAATGTTCATTGAAGGAGTAGAGAGGGGGTTGAAATAAGGTTAA
>CAHJXH010000269.1 GCA_903644075.1 Sphingobacteriaceae bacterium
AGAAATGGAATCAGAATGTAGGGATCCTATCAGGTGACGCGATGCTGGTAGAAGGCTATAAGCTGATGATGCAGGTTGATAACAACATTTTGCGCCCGGTATTAGAGATTTTCAACAAAACCGCTACAGCCGTTTGTGAAGGCCAGCAGATCGATATGCAGTTTGAAGAACAAAGCGACGTGCAGATTGAAGCCTACCTCGAAATGATCCGCCTGAAAACAGCCGTTGTTTTAGGTGGTGCATTAGAGATTGGCGCATTAATAGGCGGAGCCAAGGAAAAAGATGCCGACCTGCTTTATACCTTCGGCGAGCAATTGGGTATCGCCTTCCAGCTACAGGATGATATTTTAGACGTTTATGGTGATCCTGAGAAATTCGGCAAACAAGTAGGTGGCGATATTATGGCCAACAAAAAAACCTACCTGCTCATCAATGCTCTTGAAACGGCTGATACCGATACCTTAGCAGAGTTAAACCATTGGCTTTCTCTTAAAGAGTTTAGCGCTACAGAGAAAGTTGCAGCAGTTACAGCCATATATAACAAGCTACAAATTAAAGAGAACGCATTTAAAGCGATGCAGGCTTATGCAGATACTTCTTTTAGTGCATTACAAGCGATTGATTTGCCATCTGAGCGGAAGCAATATTTGAAGGAATTTGCGGATAATCTATTGAGCAGGGATATGTAATTAAGTTTTTAAGAATGTTGTAGACATTAAGCCGATCAACATCACTGTACATATAAAAATAAGAAAGTACAAAAATATCTTTACATCATTTATTGTACGGCCCTCTTTTAATATCAGTTTTCTGATAGGATCAAATATTAACATTAGAACAGCAGTGAGCAACATGAAGCTTATTGCTGCTTCTGCGCCCCTGCCTAATGGAAAACCATTTTGGGGCTGCAAAAACTTCACGCCATCCAGAAAGAATAACACATTCCAAACAAGTACTATGATGGTTACAGCAGATATTTTAAGAGGGAAACTGCCTTTTAATTGTTTGTCTGCTATTTCCTTTTCTATGTAATCTGGTATGGGTTCAGTATTATTCAGAAAGCCGATTTGCGAGATCTGATTAATTACGTGACTGGAATTGGAGGTCAGGAATACTACCGTTTTGCTATACTTATCTACCGTATGGTTAATTCTAACTCCGCTTTTAAATGCTACACCATAAGGTTCAATAGATATAATATCCGAAGGTTTAAAGTATAGGTTACCAAGTATTGTAGCATTTAATTCCAGGACATTTTTGTTTACTTTCAGATTCGCAAAGGGCCAGGTTGCGCGGCCCATACCTATCAATGCGCCTCCTGTTTCTGTATATTCAACCATATATTGTGATAATGTTTGAATATACACATGAGTCATCATTCTAACAAACAGATTATTTGATCATTTCAAATTCTCCACAAAAAATCCCGCAGCCAAATCTCCTACCTGCTTGTGCACGGCATGCCTGTCAACAGACGAATCATCATTCATAATCATACCGCCGTTTTTCTTAAACTCGCCGACACCCTCATTCAGGAAAACATAATGGCCTGCTTTACCGGGGACTACATAAAATTTTGAGCCTTTTATTAACTGATGAAAATGGGCAGCATTGGTTTTTACCGGTGCTATACTATCGCTTTGTGCGCTTACAATGTAAAGTGGTTTATTAATCCTGCTTACCTGGTTTTCGTTCACAAAACCCTGTCCCATTGCCGGGCAAATGGCAAAGAAAGCTTTGATCCGCTTATCCATCACGTCAGGGCTTTTCTTATATAATGCTTTGATCTCCTCTACATTTACAACATTCATCAGGTTCGGAAACTCGGGGACAGTTGTTTCTTTAATACCTTCGGGCGTATGACTGAATTTTTCAAACGCATCTAAATCAATTTTACCTCCGGCTAAGGCAATAACGGTATAACCTCCGATAGAAAAACCTGCTGCGCCAATACGGTTCGGATCAATCACCGGCCCGAAATCTTTATCATTTAATAGCTGGGTAATGGCGAAACTAATATCCAATGCGCGCTCCCAGGGCGTTACAAAATCTATGGCTATCTTGTTATCATAGGTGTTGCCAAAATGATCTACAGCAGCTACAATATAACCTTTCTCTACCAGGGCATCGGCCAGCCACTCTAAAGTAACGCGGCCGCCACCTGTACCGTGCGAAATCATCACCAACCCCTGCTTTTGAGGTTTTAAATGCGCATCACGAATAAATGGAATATGCACAAAGGGATAAGCATATGAACTGTCGGCCGCCTTATAAGAATCATTGGTGGGGTACCAAACTTCTGTAACAACAGGCCGGTTACGTGCTGCATCATTAAAATTTAACGTGCGCCTGCCAATGGCAACGTCCTGTGCTTCGGCCCATAATGGCCATAACAACGAAACTATGAGGATAAGTTTTTTAAGCATTGATCTATATTTTTATAAAGCAAATCAAGTCATTTGTCGCCACCCCAGATTTGACAAATGTCAATAAATTACTTTTTTGATTTCAGCCGACTCAACGTTTCCTGCGAAATCCCCAGGTAATCGGCAATGATTCTGGATGGTAAGCGCTGAATGAGCGCAGGATTCTTACTCATCAACAAATTGTATTTCTGCTTTGCATCCATGGTAATCAGGCTTTCAATTCTTCTGATCGATGCGATGTACTCCCGTTCCAGGTCAATACGATAAACACGCTCCCAGCCGGGGAAAGTATCCAAAAGCCCGTTAAAATCTTTATGGGTAATGTAGAGTATCTCAGACGGTTCAACACTTTGGATGTACGCCATGGATGGTTCCTGCAAGGTAAAACTGGGAAAAGCGGTACCTACACTATTCTCAAATATTAAAAAGCGTGTCGATTCGCGACCCTCGGCATCCATCATATACACCCGAAGGCAACCGTTGTTTACAAAATAGCTGTAAGGGGCAATTTCGTCCGCCCGTAAAAGTATCTCACCCCGCTTAGTTTTTTTGTGTTTGAATTTACTGCAGAAAAGAGCCAGTTGTTCATCGCTAACCGTAATATGTTTGCCGAGATATTGCTTGAGTTGCCCGTATACATCTGCATCATTCATCATTGCTTAAACTTAAAAAATAAGAATGAAGGATGCAATGCGGGGGTTAAGTTGGGTCGCTTATATATACAAGCGTACCATTTGCCGCCATGAACGGGCCTGATGGGCGTAGTTATCCCATACGTAGAATTGATTGGCAATTCCCTTACTCCAAAGCAAGTTGCTAAACTCTACATTATTTGGTAAGAAAGGGTCTGTTTGGCCGATGGCCAGTATAATTTCAAATTTAGCAATAGCATCAATCGCATTTTGGTTGTGGAGATTAGCCATAAATTGCAGCGGCATATTAAAGTAGATGTTCTCATCATGATAGCCGTCGAACAAGTCTTTAAAGTATCCCACACCTTTGGTGAGGTCATACCTGCCGCTCATACCTACTACTTTGTTAAAAAGTTCGGGATGCTTCATACACAGGTTAACTGCATGATAGGCGCCCATGCTGCAACCGGCCACCTCTATTTGTGCGGCGTTGCTTTTAGTGTGCATTAGCGGAATAACTTCTGTCAGGATGTATTGCTCGTACTGGATATGCCGTTTAATACGATCGGCGGGACTTATGCTATGATTATAAAAGCTCTCGCTATCAATACTATCAACACAAAAAATTTGCAGTTCGCCATTGTTAATGCGGTCGCCGAGGGCGGAAATGATACCCCAGTTTTCATAATCATAGAACCGGGCCATACGGGTAGGGAACATCAGCACAGGCTTGCCAGCATGCCCGAAGATCAAAAGCTCCATATCACGCTGTAGGGCGGTGCTATAACTTTTGTGATATTCCCTGTTCATTTAAGCGTTGCCTCCATTTAATTGAAATATCACTACTGAATATTAATTGAAAATAAACAAATGATTAACCATTAGCCGCAATTTGATTATTTACAACACTTGCCCATAGTTGATAACCTTGTTCGCTCAAATGCAGGCCATCTTCAACATAATATTCGCGTTTAGGGTTGCCGTCTGGCCCAAGCATTTCTTTAAACACATTGATGAAATGCCAGTTATTGCTATGCTTAATTATTTCGGTCTCAATTAAGTTGTTGGTAAACTTAAACTGGTCGGCCATGTGCCAGCGGGTTAAGCTTGGTTTAAGCGATATATAATAGCAAGGCAAGCCGCCAAACCGAGCCTGGGCTTTCACCATTAATTGTTGAAAAAATATAAACACTTCTTCGGGATGCCTGCCGTCGCCCAGATCGTTATCGCCAGCGTAAAATACTAAGCGTTTAGGCTGGTATGCACTCATAATGCGCTCAAAAAACCATACACAGGCAGCCAGCGTTGAACCGCCGAAACCCAGGTTAATGGGTTTAATATCTTTAAAATCGGTATAGAGGTTCGTCCACAAGCGAACAGAAGAACTACCGTAAAAAATGGTATCGGCCTCAAACCTCATTTTTAAACCATCTTTTTCGAGACGCTTAACCTCATCTTCGTACCAAAACATTCAATAATACTATAAATTTCAAACCTTTTTTAAGCAATATGGACAATCTTTTCCTAATGTTCATGTTAAATTTTGAAACTTAACATGCGCTATTGCTGCAAAAGAAAAGCCCTGTTTACCAATTGGCAAACAGGGCTTTTCAAATTATGTTTAGCTTAAATTAAGCTGTAGCTTCTTCTGTATCTGTAGAAGTTTCTGCTTTTGGAGCCTTAGGAGCTTTAGCTGCTTTTGGAGCAGGTGCTGCTTCTTCAGTAACTTCCGCAGCTTCTGCTTTAGGTGCTTTTTTAGCTTTAGGCGCTGCAACTTCTGCTACCGGCGCTGCTACTTCTGCATCTTCAACTTCTTCTACATAAGGAATGATAGATACATAAGAACGATTATCAGCTTTTTTACGGAACACTACGTGACCTGTAACTAAAGCGAATAATGTATGATCCCTACCGATACCTACGTTTTTATCTGGATTGTGTTTAGTACCACGTTGACGAACGATGATGTTACCGGCTAATGCAGGCTGACCACCGAAAATCTTGATACCTAAACGCTTGCTATGTGACTCACGACCGTTTCTTGAACTACCGGCCCCTTTTTTATGTGCCATATCTAAATGTCTTTTTTTAGGGTTAAACCTTTAATTATAATGTGATACCAGTAATTTGAATCTTAGTGAATTGCTGGCGGTGACCATTTTTCTTTTTGTAACCTTTTCTTCTTTTCTTTTTGAAGATGATCACTTTATCACCCTTAACATGAGACATGATAGTTGCTGAAACTTTGGCTTTTGATAAATCAGCACCAAGCTGAAATTTACCTTCGTTTTCAGCCAACAATACCTGGTCAAATTCAATACTAGCGCCTTCATCTCCCTGTAAACGGTGTACAAAGAGTTGCTGGTCTTTTGCAACTTTAAATTGCTGTCCGGCTATACTTACTATTGCGTACATTG
>CAHJXH010000270.1 GCA_903644075.1 Sphingobacteriaceae bacterium
CTAACATAAAGTCGCCTAAGATTCAAATGTAAAATAAATTATACACATTATTTGGATATCAACACAGAATCTCGCAATGACAAAGTGGAGTAATTACACGCGTTACTACACAAAGTCCTTTACTTTATTATCTTTGGAAATGGCTAAATCGAAAGTGAAAGCTCAATTAAAAGAAGAAGGAGATAATTTCTCAAGTCGTTCAAATCCAATTAAGGAAAAGACAAAAGAACTTATCAGAAAGATTATTGAAGAAAACAACGAGCTGTTTAAAAATTAGCCAAATGAGTCAGTACGTAACTATCGTGGTAGCAATTTCGCAGAACCACGCCATCGGAAAGAATAACCAGCTTTTATGGAATCTACCCCGCGACCTTAAACACTTTAAAGATATCACCACCGGGCATACCGTTATAATGGGTCGTAAAACTTACGATTCTGTTGGTAAGCCGCTGCCTAAGCGCCGCAATATTATTATCACCAGGCAAAACATTACGATTGAGGGTTGTGAAGTGGTGAGTTCTATCGAAGATGCGCTGGCTTTATGCGCCGATGAGGAGGAAGTTTTTGTGGTTGGCGGTGCCGAGATCTATCGCCAGGCTATGCATTTAGTTAACCGGATCTATTTAACTATTGTTAAAAAAGACTTCGAAGCAGACAGCTTTTTCCCTCCTATTGATGAAAAAGAGTGGAAAACAGTAGCACAGGAGGACTTTGAACCAGATGAGAAAAACCCCCTTCCCTTCTCATTTATCACACTCGAACGCATGTAACAGCGCGTCGTTTTTTTTGTTTCAATTAAAATTTTACGGTAAAAAAATATTATTAGATTTGCCGTCTTGTTATAAAATGCTTATAAACTAATTAATTATACATATTTAACACAATGCAAGGTAAAGGGGTTATTAAGTTTTTCGCCATATTGCTGGCAATAGTATGCTTGTACCAGCTATCATTTACGTGGGTAACCCGTAAGGTGGAAAGCGACGCCAAAGAGTATGCGAAGGGCAACACAGAAAAAGAAAAGGCGTATTTAGATTCGATTTCATCACAACCGGTTTACCCGTTGCTGAAACACACTTTTCAATATTGCAAAGAGCGCGAGTTAGCCTTGGGTCTCGACCTTAAAGGTGGTATGAACGTTACCATGCAGATTTCGTTAGGTGACCTGATCAAATCACTGTCAGACAACAACCAGGATCCTGCCTTTAAACAGGCATTATCACAAGCTGAGATTGATTCTCATACCAGTCCTGAAAACTACATTACGCTTTTCATGAATGAGTACAAGAAAATTGCTCCGGATGGTAAACTGGCTCCTATTTTCGCTACTAAAGAAAATCAGGAACACATTAAATTTAACTCAAGCAACAGCGAAGTTGAATCGTACCTGAAAGATCAAGCCAACACTGCTATTACGCAAACCTATAATATCCTTACTACCCGTATCGATAAATTTGGTGTAACTGCTCCAAACATTCAATTACAGGAAGGCACCAACCGTATTTTGGTTGAGCTACCAGGTGTAACTGAAAAAGACCGTGTACGCAAGCTTTTACAAGGTTCTGCAAAGCTAGAGTTTTACGAAACCGGAGAGAATGCTGAAGTTGCGCCATTGCTTACCAACATTTACAGCTTGTTAGCTGCTAAAACTAAAGCACATGGTAAAGACACTGCAGCTACTGCCGATTCTGCAACTGCTAAGAAAGACACCGCTAATAAAGCCGGTTCTCTATTAAGTAAAGTAGAAAAAAGCAAAACTAAAGATACCACTGCACTAGGCAAAACTCAGGCCATTGCACAAAATCCATTATTTGCTGTATTAGCGCCTTCTATCTACCAAGGCCAAAACGGACAAGCTCAATACGGTCCGGGCCCTGTAGTTGGCCGTGCTGCACAAAAAGATACTGCTAAGATTGATGCTTATTTCAATTTACCAGAAGTAAAAGCATTGATCCCGCAAAACCTTAAATTTTTATGGAGCGTTAAGCCTATCGAAAAATCAAAGGTATTTGAATTATATGCTATCAAACTTTCTGGCGCCGGTAACGGCCCTGTATTAACAGGTGATGTTATTACTGATGCTAACGCTGACGTTAACCAGGCACAAGGCGGTTTCGAGGTTACCATGGACATGAGCTCTGAAGGTGCAACAAAATGGAGAGAAATCACCGCTGCTGCTGCCGGTAACCCTAACGACCAGAACGATAACCATTCTATCGCTATCGTATTAGATGATAACGTTGTTTCTGCTCCGCGTGTAAACGGTGAGATTGCAGGTGGCCGTTCATCTATCTCTGGTAACTTTACCCAAGAAGAAACTAAAGATTTAGCCAACATATTAAAAGCCGGCCGTTTACCTGCTCCTGCGCGTATCGTGGCAGAAGACGTGGTAGGTGCATCATTAGGTGCTGAGGCAATACACGATGGTTTAATGTCATGTGTGATTGGTTTAGTAGTTGTGTTGGTGTTCATGATTGTTTATTACAACCGTGCAGGTACTGTAGCTGTGGTGGCGGTATTCATCAACGTATTCTTCCTGATGGGTGTATTAACCAACATTGGTGCTGTATTAACCCTTCCGGGTGTTGCAGGTATCGTGTTGATATTAGGTATCTCGGTGGATGCGAACGTATTGATTTACGAACGTGTACGTGAAGAGATGGCCCTGGGCAAATCGCTTCGTTTATCTATCGAAGATGGTTTCAAACATGCATTATCTTCAATCCTCGATTCAAACATCAGTACATTTATTACTGGTTTAATCCTGTTCATCTTCGGTACCGGCCCTGTACAAGGTTTCGCGACTACCTTGATGATCGGTATCGTTACCTCATTATTCTGTTCACTGTTGATCTCTCGTTTGATCTTTGAATGGATGCTGGGTAAAGGCTGGGATATTAAATTCTCTAACCCCTGGAGCTCACATACCTTTAAAGGCGCAAACTACGCGTTTGTTAAAAACCGTTTCCGTTTCTACGCTTTCTCTGGTATTTTCATCCTTGCGGGTATCATCTCGATGTTTACACGTGGCTTTAGCTACGGTGTTGATTTCCGTGGTGGCCGTACTTATGTAGTACGTTTCGACAAGGAAACCGATGTTGAAAGTGTACGTAGTGCATTAACTACAACTTTTGGCGAAGGTAAAACCATCCTTAAAACTTATGTAGATAACAAAAATCAGGTTGGTATCACTACCGATTACATGATTGATGATAACACCACGACTGGTGACGGTAAAGTAGAGGCTACCCTGCGCAGTTCGCTGACTAAGGTTAACCCTAAATTCCAAATTGTGAGCCAGCAAAAAGTAGGGCCTACAATTGCCAACAGTATTAAAACTTCGGCTATCTGGACGGTTATTTTCGCTATCCTGGTGATCTCGGTTTACATCCTGATCCGTTTCCGCAGATGGCAGTTTAGCTTGGGTGCCATGATTGCAACTGCGCATGATGCCTTGCTGGTACTCTCGTTCTTCTCATTGTTCTACGGTTACTTACCATTCTCATTAGATATCGATCAAAACTTTATCGCTGCCATCCTGACAGTAATTGGTTATTCGATCAACGATACCGTGGTTGTATTTGACCGTATCCGTGAGTTCTTAGATCAAAACGCAGGCAAAGGCGAAGACCAGAAAGTGGTTATCAACCGTGCAATCAACAGTACATTAAGCCGTACCATTATTACTGCACTAACGGTAATATTTGTATTGGTAGTGTTGTTCATCTTCGGTGGCGATGTTATCCGCGGTTTCTCGTTCGCCTTATTAATCGGTGTGTGTTTTGGTACCTATTCGTCGATCTGTGTGGCTACACCAGTTATCGTTGACTTTGGAAGAAAGCACCTGAAATAAGAAAATAATTTCAATGTAATTAAAAGGCTCCAAAGAACATTTGGAGCCTTTTTTGTTATATAGCTACACAAACACCCTTATACTTAATATTAAGTTATGGCGACAGCAGATCAATCAAAATTCCCAAAAGTAGTAATAGTAGGCGGCGGTTTCGGCGGCATAGAAGTTGCCCGTAAGCTGGCAAATCAGCCCGTAGAGATTCTAATGCTTGATAAACACAACTATCACGTGTTTCAACCCCTGCTCTACCAGGTGGCAACAGGAAGCCTCGAGTCCGAGTCTATTGCCTTTGCCATCCGTAAAAACTTTGAGGGACAAAAGAATTTCACGTTTCGTATTGCCGAAGTAAACGGTGTAAATACAAGTACCAATACTTTGGCAACTACCATCGGTGATATAGATTATGATTACCTGGTAATAGCCACAGGATCAACCACCAACTTTTTCGGAAATAAAGACATTGAGCATTTTGCCATGCCTATGAAAAGCATTCCCGAAGCTTTGAATCTGCGTTACCTGATTTTACAAAACCTCGAAGAGGCCGTTTTAGCCAAAACCCATGAAGAGCGCGAGGAATATTTAAACTTTGTACTTGTAGGTGCAGGCCCTACCGGGGTTGAGCTTGCCGGTGCATTGGCCGAATTACGCAACCACGTGCTTACTAAAGATTATCCCGAGCTAACCAAAGACCAGATGCAGGTTTACCTGGTAGATTTTCTGCCGAAAGTATTAGGTCCGTTCTCTGACGAAGCATCAAATGCTGCCAAAGATTTCCTGGTTAAAATGGGCGTTAAGGTGGAATTAAACGTTAAGGTAGAGAGTTATGACGGCAAGGTCATTAAGTTCGCTGACGGGCGCGAAATACGCACTAAAAACGTAATCTGGTCGGCAGGCGTAATGGGTGTTGTGCCCGAAGGCATTGCTAAAGAGAACCTGGAGAAAGGGAACCGTATCCGTACCAACAATATTTGCGTGGTATCTGGCACCGAAAATATTTTTGCCATAGGCGACGTTGCCGCCATGATAACCGACGAAACCCCCAAAGGCCACCCCGGCGTTGCGCAGGTAGCCATACAAATGGGCCAAAACGTAGGCGAAAATATTGGCAATATCGTAAACGGCAAACCAACCAAGCCATTTAAATACAACGATAAAGGTTCATTAGCCACTATTGGCCGCAACAAGGCAGTAGCCGATCTGGGCAAAATCAAGTTTCAGGGTTTCTTCGCCTGGCTCATCTGGATGTTTGTTCACCTTATATCGCTATTAGGCTTCAGAAACAAAGTAATTGTATTTGTGAACTGGTTAGGCAGTTATATCAGTTACAATGGTGGCACCCGCCTTATTATCCGCAGATATGAGCGAGAGGCAGTGCCGCAACCCACCGGTGAAACGGCTAATTTGCCTAAGAGCGACGCGTAAGTTTCTTAGTAGCAGTGGCAAGTGGCAGTAGCAGTCACTCAACCAAAAACAATTAGAACGTCATGTCGAACTCGTTTCAGCACCCCACGGGACAGGTGGTAGACTTTAAAGGTTTATACTTAGCAAGTGGGGTGCCGAAATAAATTCGGCATGACGGGTTTATATATTTTTCTATTCA
>CAHJXH010000271.1 GCA_903644075.1 Sphingobacteriaceae bacterium
TTATTGCCCGGATGACCGACACCACCCGGTGGCCTGTGATTATTTGAGGGCGGGCGCATACCACCAGACGGATGCCCACCACCATTACCCCCCGGGCGCTGACCCCCTGAAGGATGACCACCACCACCAGGAGGACGCTGACCGCCACCCGAAGGACGGCCCCCGCCAGATGGATGCTGACCACCATGACCACCGCCTTCCTGCCTTTGTGCAAATGCCGGAATAACAGGATCGAGAATCATTACAAATGTGGCCGACAACAGTACCGTTGCGATCCATTTTGGAGAATGCTTTTTCATAGACGCTGAGGGGTATTTGGTTGAAATTACTATGTATTACATACAATAGTTGTAATGAAGATAAAGTTTTATTTCGGCCTGAATTATAAGCAATATCCTTAAATAAAATGCATTTATCCACGTTAATCCAGCGGTGTGCTTCAATGGTAGACTTGGCATGTGGGATCTCGATCCTAACCTTTACTGTTTACCTACAAATTCGATCAGCCTAAACTTTACCCCTTATTTACGTTCCTGCAAACAGCACTAACAATAGTTTTCCCCTTGAAAGGGGAAAGCAGAGGCATAGCTAATACTGCTTACTTTAATAAGGGGTAGAAATAAGCAATTTACAAGATATGGCTACGGACGGAATGACGGCATTATTTGCCCGCTGCCCAAAAAATGGCATTGGTAAACAGCCTTTTGTAATCTTTATTATTAAATAACAACGGTGAGTGCCCAATAAAAATATAAATGTTGCGGGCTTTGTATTTGGGGTTGGTCCATACCACAGGGTGGTCGCCCATTTTAATATCGGAGTTAGGTTCATAAGTCGATTCATCAACCGATGCCAGTACTTGCACATTGGGGCGCGGATCTTTATCGTAGGTATACCATTCTTCCTGCTGCACCAAAAATGATGGCGAAACACCTTTCATTACCGGGTGCTTTTTATCTTCGATGTTCACTTTGGCCTTGGCAAAGGTTGCGATATAGTTTTTAAACCTGATGCCACCCATAAATTCGTGAAACCATTGCCACATAGGGTAACCATCAAACTCACCCAATAAGGTGGCGTGATGAAGGCCTATCCAACCGCCTTTTCC
Source organism: Sphingobacteriaceae bacterium (assembly GCA_903644075.1). GTDB lineage: Bacteria > Bacteroidota > Bacteroidia > Sphingobacteriales > Sphingobacteriaceae > Mucilaginibacter. The sequence continues at coordinate 1,109 of CAHJXH010000271.1, forward strand.
CTGGTTAATATAGTTTTCGAAAGCAGACACAGCCTTTGCTTTCCATGCATACGGTGCGTAATCGAGCTGAATGAATAGTTGGTAATTGGCCAGAAAGGCATCGTCAATTTTATTGGTGTTCTGGATATAATCAATACTGAAGTTATTAGCTGCTGCCAGCGAATCGAGCCAAACTCGGGCAGCTTTAGAGTATTCAACATGATGCCCGCCGTTTTCATAAAGTGCTATTACTTTAAAGCGCGGCGCTTGGGTTTGTGCGGATAAAACACCCGTAATAAAAAGGCTAAAAAACAATAACAGAGCAAGTTTTTTCATAAATAGAAGAATGATTATTAACGTGCTTTTTTAAGATCCTTATCAACTTCGTTTAACAAATATTCCTTTTTATCGTCGGCATACTCCCAAAACATTACACCGGCCATGCCGCTCTTTATCACATAAGCGCATTTTTTCTGCACCGACCATTCATCGTCATAACTGATAAATTGTTTGGTTGTGGCATTGTACAGATAAGCTGCTTTGGCTGCATTATCGCGGTAATATTTAAATCCATTTTGGTTAACAAGGCTATCTTTAATAAAAGTATATCCGCTGCCCCTCATGCGCTCTACTGTTTTATCACCCAGGCCATAATTGGTGCTATCGGCAACGCGATATGATCGCCCATAAAAGGCAATGCCCATCACCAGTTTACTGCGCGGCACGCCAGCGTCCACAAAATCTTTCACTGCATCATTGGCATCATCGCGGTTGTAATATTTTTTGGACGCATATAAATTGGTATGATGTACCGTAATGCCGAGGGTATCCTGCAGGTAATCATACGTCATTAGGTTTACATAGTTAAGATAGTGCGACACCTTATCCATTTCGGTATGCTGTAAAAAGCGCTTAAAACCGCCAACAGCTGCGGTTAGTAAAAGCTTTTTACCTGTTTCTTTCTCCAGAATATCTAACTGTTCGCGCAAGGCTTTAAACATCAGGGTATAGTTCTGCTTGTCTTCGGCGCGGAATATATTGCCTGCGCCTATGTTATCGGGATATTCCCAGTCAATATCAATCCCATCCAGCTGGTACTGCCTGATGATGTCGACTGCGCTTTGGGCAAAAGCAAGCCTTGAGGTATCGCTGAGTGCCATGTCCGAAAAATTATTGCTCCAGCTCCAGCCGCCGATAGAGATCAGCACTTTCAGGTCGGGGTTCTTCTTTTTCAGCTTAACCAGGTTCCGCAAATTAGTGGTATCCGTACGCCGGTGTGTTAACCAGGCGCGGTTGTGCTGTACATCAACAAAGGCATAATTGATGTGGGTTAGTTTGGTGGCCTCAACCATGGTGGTATCGTACAAACCTTTATAGCCCCCAACGTAGCCAATTATCACATATTTATTTTTAGAAGATTGGGCACTCGATGTAAATACTATTACGGTAACAAATAGCGTAACAAGCAGTATCGGTAAAAACTTTTTAAGCATATATTAAATTTTCAATCGTAAATGTTTCTTTTCCATTAGCCCTACCAGCCATATCAGTATAAATGATACAGCAAACGAACGCAGCAACCCACCGATACCATTTCTTAAAATATAAGGAAATTTGAGGCCGAAAAGCTCCATCAAAAACACCTGGAAGTAGGGCATCAGATAACAAGTTAAGGTGCTGGTACCCGCCGGGCGAATAGCTTTCAGGAAATTCTTTCGCCCCCGCATATCAACAATGTAAATAAATAGTTGGAACATGAGAATCGTAATTCCCGCACAAATAAACACCCATGCCGGGGTTGAGCGTATTTTAGAAATACCATCGGCATACGGGCGGATCAACAGTCCGGCTGCTATGAGTAGGATTCCCGATATAATTAAAACCGTAGGGATTAATCGGGCTTTTCCACGTTCTACCCATTCGGCGTATAGCCTCGAGATAACAATACCACCCATAGTTAAGGTTACTGCCGAGGCGTCTCCTATTACCCATAGCTTTTCTGTTAAAATACCAGTGTGTTCTGCAATGTTGATGCCTATAAAAACAAGCAATGCGATAATCAATATGCTTAACCGCCCCCTGCACACCAGATAAATACAGGCACAAATCAGGTACGACCAGCCGATTATCCCCAGTATTCCCCACCACGAAGTGTGCATCCAGATTATATTATCACCTCGCCCACCCTTATAAATTACAGCCATTGCAATAAGCAGTACTATACCTAATCCCATCAAGGTGTATTTGCTTGCCTTCTTCATGGTTTCGGGATAATCCAGCCAGATCAGGAAAAATGCGACTGTAATTATTAATGCCCAGGCAGCTTTGGGGATGATGGCTACTGCCGAATTATAACGCTCGAGATTGACATGGTAAAAACCCATGATGAGCAGTGCAGCACTGCGGGTTAAAATGTAAATGAGAATACTTGATGATGATTCGCCCTTTTTAATGCGGTTGTTAATAGCAAACGGCAGCGATAAGCCCAGAATAAAAAGGAATGCCGGGAAAATGGTATCGGCAAAACCCATGGCATCGGCATTTTCTGCAGCGTGATCTATCCATTCGGGGATGTGTTTTACTCCGCTGGCATCGTTCACAAAAATCATTAAAAACATGGTAAGCGCCCGCAGTACATCTATCGATAACAGGCGCTTAGGTAAACTTTGCATGGTGAGAGGCAATATTTCTTAAATATAGCTTATCGGTTGGGTGGTACAAATTGTTAAGGAAATTTATTTTGAGGATGTATTAATATTGTACTGTAGCTATACTATTATTCAAGACGGTACTACTATCAATGTCAGTCCCGCTCAATCGCCGCGGGTGGCTGTTAATTGGAGCCGTCAATTAACCAAAACGCTCATCGGCAAAAGGCTTCTTTGCGCACAGAGCCACACCGCACAAGCGGTCAGAACACACAGGCCGGGATATTTTGCCCCGCTAAAGCTCTCACAAGGCCTCCACTTCAGCAAAATCTCCAATGCCTCTTTCCGGCGCCGGGGCCAGCATGTTGTGCCCGCTTTTGTCCGAAGCTGTTTGCCGACTTTAGAAGAAAACCAAGGATTGAGAATTATAAAATGTATAGAATACGACGAGATTGCCACGCTATCGCAATGACAAATTCAAAACATAGCAATAATGTACAGACGAACCAAACATAACCTAATAATTGTGGCATCTTAATTTTCGGACATCACAACTCCTGCCTTAGCACACCCTTTCATAGAAAATTGAGCAGCCACGAGTTTTTTCTTTTGGTACTTTTCTTTTTTTCGGCAAAAAAAAGTACATCCACTGACGATTAATAAATCACCCTAGCCTTCCTAATGAAAAACGGATTCTACTATATGAAAGTAACGACTCTGTAGGTCGGGGATTGCTTTCCCGAAGTAAATCCGGGACAGGCAGTACCTCAATGACGTGGTTTATTGAAGGAGAATATATTGATACGAGCTACTACTCTTCCCTTTTATCCTTATCATCCTTCTTCCTATCCTTATTAAAGCCAATTTTTACTTTTCCTGTACCATCATCTTTGGCGGCAAGGTGTAGTACAATACCTTTGTAGCGTTTCTTTTTCAGCTCTTCTTTATCGGTGATGGTGGTATCGTTCTTAGGATTGCGCAACGGGATATCCATGGCTATATCTGTCCCTCTATCTAAACCGTATACACCGGCTACGTCTGCATTAATAACGCTAGAGGTTAGTTTCATCGGTTTAATGGTGATCATCCTGCCCTTAATATCAAACTCGGCATCGAGGTTAGGGATTTGGATATTATTGAGGTTGCGGAACGGGAATGCAATTTTACCTGCTGTTTTTAACGGGTTGAAATTAATTAATGCGCCATCCTTTAAATTGAGGAGCACCAGACCTTTTAACGATTGCGACAGAATGCCCCCGTGACCATTGAATGTACCAGCCAGTTGTGCCTTGGCCGATAATAGCCCTTTCAGGTTTTCGTAGGTTGGTGCGGTAATGCCGAAATTATTAAAGGCATAAAAGAAATCGTGAATATTAACATGACTTATCACTGTACTTACATCGAAACGGTTGGCCACATCATCCTGCACAATACGGCCTCTGATGCCCAACGTACCTCCAGAGGTTTTCAGGGCGATATCTTTAATCTCAATCCCATCTTCCGACAGTTTTAAGTTGGCTTTGGCATCGGTAGCCAGAAACTTATTGTAATGCACATTAGCAACCTGCAGGTTGAGGTTAACCTGCGATTTGTTGATCACATTGGTAAACTGATCGACCAGATTACTGCTATTGCCCCTCGACGTACTTTTTACCGCCGCTTTTTTACGCCTGTTTAAAATACCCAGAA
>CAHJXH010000272.1 GCA_903644075.1 Sphingobacteriaceae bacterium
GTTTAACATTACCCAGCGTACTGGTATAATCGGCCCGTAATTCTTCGGCTGATTTGTATTTGCCAGATGCATCGAGGTTGGTATTAAAAGGTACATTAATGGCACCCGGTATGTGGCCGGCAATTAGGTCAATCGGTTCGGTTTGCCCCAAGTAGCGTGCATTTTCGCGCACGTCTATCACCAGGCGGCTATCGTCATGGGTTGCTTTGCCTACTTCATCAATATTTACAGTTCCGCTAAAACCAACAGGTATAGGATAAAGTTTGTCGGCCGGGGTAGGTATAGCTTCTTCGGTACTCAAGCTTACACCGTTTTCAATGGCAGCCTGTACACCTCCATTTAATACCTGCACTTGTGGGTGACCAATAGCTTTCAACATCCACCACAGACGGGCGGCGCTGTTGGCTCCGGCTTTATCGTCGTAAATAACTATGTTGCTTTCGGGTGTAATGCCTAAGCGGGCTAATAGCCCGGCAAATGCCTCGGGTGTTGGTAGGGGGTGCCTGCCTCCTTCGGCAGCATTTTCGGTATGTGCAGCCAGATCAGGATCAAGGTTTACGAATAAGGCACCATCTAAATGGCCGGCCAAATAACGGTCATGAGCCCCGGCAAAGCCGCGGGCATCGAGTATAACTAAGTTAGTTCTATCTGCTAAAAGCAGGTCGGTTATTTCTATCAGTGGAGACATGAACAAATATAAAAATGATTAATGATAGAATGATAGGAGGAGTGAATGATAGAATGGAGGACAAAAAGAGAAAGGATAAAAGAGAAAGGACCCCATCGCTGGTGTGAGCTTGTAGCTCGTATCCTCTTTAGGTCAACAGTCTTTTGTCCTTGTTCCTTCGTCCTTCCACCCTTTTTATCTACATAAATGTTACTTAAACCTTTTGCCTTGCGCCCTATCTATCAGGTAAATACTTTAATAAGCAATTAATTTAAACAGATATGAAAAAGTTAATAAGATCAATTTCACTGGTTGCACTGTTTGCTGCAGCTACAACCGCTGGTGCTATGGCGCAAACAGTTGCCCGGGCTGATAGTAGTAAAGTTTATGGGCATCATCATCGTGGTGGTGAAGGATTCGCTTCACTGAAGTCAACCTTAACGCCCGACCAGAAAGCCATGCTGAAGCAAAACCGTGAAAAGCAAAAAGCCGCGCACGAAGCATTTAAAGCAAGCTTAACCGCCGATCAAAAAGCGATTATGCAAGACAAGAGTTTGCAAGGCAAGGATAAAATGGGAAAATTTAAAGCTTCGTTAACTGCCGATCAGCAAAAATTGATGGCTGCCAACATGGAAACCCGCAAAGCCGACCGTAAGGCATTTATGGCTACTTTAACTGATGCGCAGAAGGCACAGTTGAAAACAGCATTCAGAAATCATCGCGGCGGTAAAGAGTTCGCAGCTTTGAAAGCTACGTTAACTCCCGACCAGAAAGCCATACTGAAACAAAATCATGAAAAGCAAAAGGCTGCACACGAAGCCTTTAAAGCAACCCTAACCGCCGACCAGAAAGCTATTTTGCAAGACAAGAGCTTGCATGGCAAGGATAAAATGGAAAAGCTGAAAGGTTTGTTAACAGCAGATCAGCAAAAAATGATGGCTGACAACAAAGAAGCCCGCAAAGCCGATCGCAAAACTTTTGTTGCTACTTTAAGCGATGCGCAAAAAGCACAGCTTAAAGAAACATTTAAAAACGGCCGCCATGGGCAAGGTGTGGTGACACACCGCGGCGATGTACAGAAATCGTAAGTGTTAAATTTGATGTTTTGATGAATAGGGGAGCCGCGCGGTTTATAAGCTGTGCGGCTTCCTCTTTCATATCCCTTCGCTGGTGCGAGCTTGCAGCTCGTATCTCCTTTACGGCTTGATAAGGCACGAGTTATAAGCTCGCGCCACATTAGGGTTTACTTAAAAGGTTATTAATTGCAGAAGTAACCTTCCCTTCAAAATCATCATTGTAACCAACAAACGCATTTCCTATTTTTCCTTGTTTATCGATAAAATAAAAAGTCGGAAAAGCTGTGACATGATATGATTTTACAACGTCAGCGGCATTGATATAACTTGCATAGTTAATGTTGTAACGTTTCTCGAAGTCGAGAACAGCCTTCTTGCTATCTCTTTCTGTTAGGCTTGCTATAATAAAGTCTTTGTTGTGGTACTTTTCATAAATAGCATTCAGTGGTTTTATGGAAGCCATGCAACCTGAACAACCAATGAAATAAAAATCCAACAATACTACTTTACCCTTTAACTGACTTAAAGAAACCTTTTTTCCACTTGCATCATACAACGTCCAGTCAGGCGCAGTTGTGCCTGTAGCTAATAAAGCAGGTGGTGCAGCTTGTTGCGCGCGGGGCTTGAAATTTTTTGGTGTAACGAAGTTTGCTTCAGTAATATCCGGCCTGTCTATCTTATAATCAAAATACTTAATCTCATCATAATAGTCGCTCACTAATCCGTTAAGCTTATATCTGCCTCTAATAACTACCAAACCGGGTAAGCCTGTTTGTTTATCAATGTAATAATCTCTATTTAAATATAAATGCACCTTATTATCTATAGTGTCATATACGTTTGCAATAAAATGTGAATTGGTTATACCATTGATTATTGTGTCCTTAAGCGTTGTTATGCTAAATGGTTTCTCGTTATAGCGATCTTTAAGAGATTTCAGCGTACCGATCAGAGATTGATTATATGCTGAATAAGGCTCTTTCTCAAAGAAAAAGGTGGTGTCTATAGGTGATAACACAGTTAAATTTTCTCCGTTATAAATATCTATTCTATGAAACGTTTCTGTTGTATGATTGGTTTCTATACTATACAGATATCCAAACAGCTTGTCGTTAGGGGCCTTTAAAAACAACTCCTTGTTGTGTGCAACCGTGGTGTCGGCGCTCATATCTCTTAGTTTTATTATAGATTGATAGCTAAAGTTATTATAGCCTTCCACTTTAGTAATTAAGTTTTGAATCTGAGAAATTTGCGCATCCACTGTGTTGCTGTATAGGAATATTGTGAGACAGAGAGTAGATTTAACAAGGTTTTTTACAAGGCAGGTCATGGCTGTTTAAGTTAGTTAATGATGGGCTCAGAAACCGTTTTAGCTAAATTACAATGAATAATTAGGGTATTGGTTAGAGCTTCAGATATTTAACAAGTTTTAACAAATCACTCGTGCTGGTGTGAGCGTTCAGGTCGTATCCTCTTTATACCTTATGAGTCACGAGTTACAAGTTCGCGCCATCATTATGGTAATATGCTTGGATTTTATTTTTTTGTCATTGTGAGCGATAGCGTGGCAATCTCGTAGCTATACAGATCGAATAGGCATTGGCGACGAGATTGCCACGTCGTTCCTCCTCGCAATGACAAATTTTAAACCCCTAACCTTAACAATTTATCCTCAATAACTTAATAGTAAATCCCTACCTCTGCACAACGTCAATCACTTACAGAAAAAAACTTTGGCAAACCTCTTGAAAATGAGAAAATAAGTGCGTACTTTTGCAGTCCTTAAAATAAGGATAAAACTGTAAATATTAAAAGGAAGAAATGCCTACTATTCAGCAATTAGTTAGAAAAGGTAGAGTAGCTATGGTTGACAAGAGTAAGTCACCAGCGTTGGACAGCTGTCCACAGCGAAGAGGCGTGTGTACCCGTGTATACACCACTACCCCTAAGAAACCAAACTCAGCAATGCGTAAAGTTGCCCGTGTGCGCTTAACCAATGGTAAAGAAGTGAATGCTTATATCCCTGGTGAAGGTCACAACTTGCAAGAGCACTCTATCGTGTTAATCCGCGGTGGCAGGGTTAAAGATTTGCCAGGTGTACGTTACCACATCATCCGTGGTGCATTAGATACATCAGGTGTAGCCGGCCGTAACCAACGTCGTTCTAAATATGGTACTAAACGCCCTAAACCAGGTCAGGCCGCAGCAGCAGCTAAAGGTGCACCTGCAAAAGGTAAAAAGAAATAATTAAAGGAGGATAGTAACAATGAGAAAGTCAAAACCAAAAAAGAGAATCCTTCTTCCTGATCCAAAATTCAATGATATTTTGGTAACCAGGTTCGTAAATAACATGATGTATGATGGTAAAAAATCTACCGCGTACAGCATTTTCTATAACGCTGTTGAGATAGTTGAGAAAAAAACTAACGAAAACGGTTTAGAGACTTGGAAAAAAGCATTAAACAATGTTATGCCAGCTGTTGAGGTTAAATCTCGCCGTGTTGGTGGTGCTAACTTCCAGGTTCCAACAGAAGTTCGTCCTGAGCGTAAAATCGCTTTAGGTATGAAATGGTTAATTAGCTACTCACGTCGTCGTGGTGAAAAAACCATGATGGAGAAATTAGCTGGCGAGATCATCTCTGCTGCTAAAGGTGAAGGTGCTGCTGTGAAGAAAAAAGAAGATACGCACAAAATGGCTGAAGCCAACAAAGCGTTCTCTCACTTCCGTTTCTAAAAAATAATTAAGTTATAAGGTTATTAAGTTATTGGGTTATTTATTTAGCTCAATAACTTTTAACTCAATAACTCAATAACCAAACTAAGACATGTCAAGAGATCTAAAATATACTAGAAATATAGGTATTGCCGCTCACATCGATGCTGGTAAAACCACTACTACCGAACGTATCCTTTACTATTCTGGTGTGAGCCACAAAATAGGTGAGGTACACGAAGGTGCTGCCACTATGGACTGGATGGCGCAGGAGCAAGAGCGTGGTATCACGATCACATCTGCTGCTACCACTGTAGACTGGAAATACAGAGGCGACACTTACCATATTAACATTATCGATACACCGGGCCACGTGGATTTTACCGTTGAGGTAAACCGTTCATTACGTGTACTTGATGGTTTAGTTTTCTTGTTTTCTGCAGTTGATGGTGTTGAGCCTCAATCAGAAACTAACTGGAGACTTGCCAACAACTATAACGTTGCCCGTATCGGTTTCGTAAATAAAATGGACCGTTCTGGTGCCGATTTCTTAAAGGTTGTTAAACAAGTAAAATCAATGTTAGGCAGCAACGCTGTTCCATTGCAATTACCAATCGGCGCTGAAGATAGCTTCAAAGGTGTGGTTGATTTAATTAACTGGAGAGGTATTGTTTGGAATGAGCATGATAAAGGTATGACCTTTACTGAAGTGCCTATCCCGGAGGATATGATCGAAGAAGCAACTGAGTGGAGAGAGAAATTATTGGAATCGGTTGCTGATTACGATGAGAGCCTGATGGAGAAATTCTTCGAAGCTCCTGAGTCGATCACCGAGCGCGAAATCTTAGACGCTTTACGTAAAGCTGTTTTAGATGCTAAAATCGTTCCTATGGTTTGTGGTTCATCTTTCAAAAACAAAGGTGTACAAACCATGCTTGATTACGTGATGGAAT
>CAHJXH010000273.1 GCA_903644075.1 Sphingobacteriaceae bacterium
GTGGTAACCGCAAGGTTAAATGGTTCGATTGATACCATTGCAGATTTAAAAAACGCCATCGCAGGGCTGATTCCTCGCGGTAAAGAAAATAAATACCTGGCGCAGGTTTTCCAGGCGCTCAGGATCGAGGTTAACCAGGAACTGGAAGCTCTGAAAGAATTTTTATTTCAGGCAGCCGAAATCCTGAAACCGGGTGGGAGATTGGTAGTGATGTCGTACCACTCATTAGAAGATCGCCTGGTAAAGAACTTTATCGCCAAAGGAAAATTTAGCGGCGAGCTGGAGAAAGATATTTATGGAAATGATGATCGCCCGCTGATAGCCATAAGCCGCGGTGCGGTAACAGCATCAGAAGAGGAGATCAAACAAAATAACAGGGCACGTAGCGCAAAATTAAGGATAGCTGTAAAGAAATGAACCGTTTAATTGCAGATATAGCCGAAGAAGAAAACGAAAAAGAAGTTATGGCCGAAGCGCCTAAGGTGCAAAAACCAGAGAACTTTTTTGCTGTGTTTCTGAGAAAGGGTTTCATCTCTCCGGATGATGCAACCCGGGCTTTGCCATTTATCCTGTTTTTGTCGTTCCTGGCCATGATCTATATCGCTAACAGGCATTTGGCCGAAACCTATTTGCGCGATATTGATAAGTATAGTAAAGAAGTAAAAGAATTAAGCTGGGATTATAAAAGCACCAAAGCCGAGCTGGCCTTTAAAAGCACGCTTACTGAGGTTGCCAAACGTGCCGATACATTAGGGGTGAGGGTATCATTAGATCCGCCGCAGAAGATAGTAGTGAAAGAGGAGGGCGACAAATGAGTATCAGGACCAATATATTATTAAGGGTGTACCTGGCTTTCGGGCTCATTTTGCTGTTTGCAATGGCTGTGGTATTACAGCTTTTCAATGTGCAGTTTAAACAGGGCAAAAAGTGGGCGGCAATGGCGCAAACCTTATCTACCCGGTATATGAAGGTAGATGCAGCCCGAGGTAATATTTTCGCAGTTGATGGCAGTTTGCTGGCTACATCGGTACCTGAATATGAACTGCACATGGATATGCTGGCCGGTGGTATTGCCGATGATAAAATATTTTATGCCAAGGTTGATTCGCTGGCCCTGAAAATGTCGCAGTTTTTCGGCGACAGGTCAGCTAAAGAATATTCGATGATACTGCGCGATGCCCGTAAAGATAGTGCGCGTTACCAGCTGATCCGCCGTAAGGTGGGTTACCAGGAATTGAAGAAGATCCGCCAGTTCCCCATCTTCAATATGGGTAAGTATAAAGGTGGATTAATCATCGTACAAAAAAACAGGAGGATACGTCCGTTTCAAACTTTGGCTATGCGTACCATAGGGTACAAGAACGAGAATGTTAAAAACGGCGTAGGCCTTGAAGGTGCCTATGCTAATTACATTGATGGCGAAAGCGGTCAGCGTTTAATGCAACGCATAGCAGGTGGTGTATGGATGCCGGTTAACAGCGAAGAAGAAATTTCATCAAAAGATGGCGCCGACATTATGTCGACCATTGATGTGAACTACCAGGATGTGGTACAAGGCGCACTGGAAAAACAAATGATTAAAAGCGACGCCGACCACGGTGCCGCCATTTTAATGGAAGTGCAAACCGGCGAAGTTCGCGCAGTGGCTAATTTTAACAAAATAGCGCCCGGTGAATATAAAGAGCAGTTTAACTATGCCATAGCAGGTAACCAGGACCCGGGCTCTACATTTAAAATAGCCTCATATATGGCCCTGCTGGAAGATCATAAGGTTGATACTAACACGCGCGTTGCTACCGGAACATATAGCGTACCCGGTAAGGTAATTACTGATTCGCATGGAAGTATTGGTGTGGTTTCGGTACAGCGTGCATTCGAGGAATCATCAAATGCAGCTGTTGCCTATTTGGTGAACAATGCCTATCACGATAACCAGGCACAGTTTACCAATCACCTATACGCCTGGCACCTGAACGAGAAAATGGGTTTACAGATCCCCGGCGAAGCACAGCCGGTAGTTAAAAACCCAAAGAACAGGAGCTGGAATAAAAATTTGACGTTGCCGCAAATGGCGTATGGCTACGAGATGCAGTTAACACCGTTAAAAATGCTATCGTTCTATAACGCGGTTGCTAATAATGGCAAATATATAACGCCAATTTTTGTAAAAGAAATTCGCCGTTTAGGCAATACTGTGGAGCATTTCCAAACTCGTGTTATTAACGAGAAAATGTGTTCTGATGTAACCCTGCATAAAATGCAAGGCATGTTAGAGAGCGTGGTACTTAACGGTACAGGTAAAGTAGCTTACAGCCCACTGTATAAAGTTGCTGCAAAAAGCGGTACTGCCCAGGTTGCCGATGGCAATAAAGGTTACAAGGCTAAGAAACAATACCAGGCTTCTTTCTGCGGATATTTTCCGGCAAATAGGCCTAAGTATTCATTAATTGTGGTTATTAACGACCCTAAGAACGGTTACTATGGTGCCGCGGTGGCGGGCCCGGTTTTCAAGGAAATTGCCGATAAGGTTTTCTCGAGCGATATGGAGATGAACCAGCAGCCGCCGATGAAGTTTGCCAATGTTACTAAGCCTACCGTTAAAGCCGGCGATGCCAAGGCTTTGCAGCAAGTGTATGGCAAGCTGGGTGTAAAAGGAAACCCCAAGGCTGATAGCGGCGATTTTGAATCGGATACCAGCGACCGCCCAATGGGCCAGCTGGCTAAAAAGAAAATATTAACCGTGCCTTCTGTAACCGGTATGGATTTAAGCGATGCCCTGTACGTATTGGGTAACGCAGGTTATAAAGTAGCAGTGCACGGCAGCGGATTGGTTAAAACCCAATCGGTAACCGGTGGAAGTATAATACCTAAGGGATCTAAAATATCAATAGAACTGGAATGAGGTACCTGAGCAAAATATTAGATGGCATAACCTTTACCGAACTGCAGGGCAGTGCCGATGTAGAAATTACGTCTATCACCGCCGACTCGCGCCAGGTAAAGCCGGGTACTTTGTTTGTGGCCGTAAAAGGTACACAGGTAGACGGTCACATTTATATTGAGCAGGCTATTAAAGATGGCGCTGTTGCTATAGTTTGCGAAGACCTGCCGGGCCATACTGCCGGCGAGGTTGCTTTCCTGATGGTGAGTAATTCTGCAGCGGCATTGGGTATCCTGGCTTCTAACTATTACGATAAACCCTCGGCTAAATTAAAGCTGGTTGGGGTAACGGGTACCAATGGTAAAACTACCGTTGCTACGCTGTTGTACCAACTGTTTACAGATCTGGGGTATAAATGCGGTTTAATTTCAACTGTTGAAAATAAGATCAACGGAAAAATTATTCCCTCAACCCATACCACGCCCGATCCGGTTGCTTTGAACGGTCTGCTGAATGATACAGTACTGGCCGGCTGCGATTACGCCTTTATGGAAGTAAGCTCGCACGCGGTTGCACAACACAGGATAGAAGGTCTGCAGTTTTCGGGAGGGATTTTCACCAACCTAACGCACGACCACCTAGACTATCATAAAACATTTGAGAACTACCTGAAAGCTAAGAAGGCATTCTTCGATGGTTTGCCTAAAACAGCTTTCGCACTCACCAATATCGACGACCGCAATGGCAACGTGATGCTGCAAAATACCAAAGCTCACAAAAAAAGCTACGCCTTGAAAAGCATGGCCGATTTTAAAGTGAAGGTATTGGAAGACCAGTTTACCGGCCTCCTGCTGAATATCGACGGCGAAGAAGTATGGTTTAAAATGGTGGGCATGTTTAACGCATACAACCTGCTTGCAGTATATGGCGCTGCTATGCTGCTTGATCAGGATAAAGCTAAAACCTTAACCAGCCTGAGCAAGCTATCAGGTGCCGAAGGCCGGTTTGATTATGTGATTTCGCCAAACCGCATTATCGGTATTGTGGATTATGCACATACACCAGATGCTGTGCAGAATGTGTTAAGTACCATTAAAGATATCCGCAAGGGAACCGAAAAGGTAATTACCATAATAGGTTGCGGTGGCGACAGGGATAAAACCAAACGCCCGGTTATGGCCAAAGTGGCTTGCGACTGGAGCGATAAAGTGATCCTTACCTCTGATAACCCACGCTCTGAAGACCCCGGGCAAATTATCAAAGATATGGAAGCCGGTGTTGATCCTTCTAACCAAAGGAAAACCATCAGCATTGTGGATAGAAGAGAAGCCATTAAAACAGCAGTCCATCTGGCACAGCCGGGCGATATTATTCTCCTTGCAGGTAAAGGACACGAAAAGTATCAAGATATAAAAGGAGTAAAAAGTCATTTTGATGATAAAGAAGAGTTAATTAATGTTTTTAAGTCTTTAACCAACTAATCAACTTAATCAACCCAATAAACTAATCAACCAATAGCAGATGTTATATTATCTATTTAGCTATTTAGACAAGAACTACAGTTTTCCGGGATCGGGGCTGTTTCAGTATATCACGTTCAGGATGGCGCTGGCAGTTATTACGTCGCTTATCGTAACCACGGTTTGGGGTAGGAGGTTGATTGACTATATACGCTATAAACAAGTTGGTGAAACGGTTAGAAACTTAGGTTTGGAAGGGCAGATGCAAAAGGCAGGTACACCAACAATGGGTGGTATCATCATTTTGCTGGGTATCCTTATCCCTACTTTGTTATTTGCTAAGCTGGGTAATATCTACGTGATATTGATGCTGATCACCACTGTTTGGTTAGGCGCAATAGGTTTCTTAGATGATTATATTAAAGTATTTAAAAAAAATAAAGAAGGTTTAGCAGGCAGATTTAAAATAATTGGTCAGGTTGGTTTAGCAATCATTATCGGGTGGACGATGTATTTCCATACAGATATCATCATCCGTCAGGAAGTAAAACTCCCGGTAAAATATGATGCCCCGGTTGATTTTCACTGGAAAGGTAAAACCCCTGTTTACACGCAGGACATTAAATCGACCAAAACCACTATTCCATTCTATAAAAACAACGAGTTTGATTATGGTAAGGTATTAAAATTTGGCGGCCACAATTACGAAGGATATGCACTGGTGGTGTTCCTGGCCTTTGTGATCTTCATTATCACTTTTATATCAAACGGTGCTAATATTACCGATGGTATTGATGGTTTGGCGACGGGTACTTCGGCCATTATTGGGGTTACGCTGGCTATACTGGCTTATGTATCGGGTAATACGATGATAGCCGATTACCTCAATATCATGTACATCCCCAATTCGGGCGAGCTGGTGGTTTTCGCCGGTGCATTTGTTGGGGCTTGTGTGGGTTTCTTGTGGTATAATTCGTACCCGGCACAGGTGTTTATGGGCGATACAGGCAGTTTGGCCATTGGCGGTATCATTTCGGTTTTTGCCATCA
>CAHJXH010000274.1 GCA_903644075.1 Sphingobacteriaceae bacterium
CCATCAGACAGGATGGGCCAAATCCCCGAGGGGGTCAGTATGATGCATTACTGGGGTCAGCATGCCCATAATATCCAGTTAATCGCCTAATGTTCACCCGAACACTTAATGATAGTAAAGAGTCACTTCAAATCTTGCAAAATTATTTATGGGATGTAGTAACTCAGTTTACTCAGCATATTGATATGCCCGAAGCAAAAAATAGGGCTAAGCTTTTAAATCAAATGATGTTTTCAAAATTGGCTCACCTAAAAGAAATAATTAAAGGTGTAAGCCATGTTGGCGAAGTAAGTCAAATCAGTAATATCATTGACCCTACAGTTGTTGGAGTTCTGGTTAGGAATATTTTTGAAACTGTTGCGATGTTCAACGTAGTCTATGTTCAACCTAAAACAGATGAGGATAAATTAATTTTATATAACCTTTGGGCTATCTCTGGATATAAATACAGACAAAAATTTGAAGCACGAACCAAAGAAAGTATTGAGAAAAGTAATTCAGAAGCGAAAATTATAGATGACTTAGTATTGCAAATTGAACAAACTGATAGATACAAACAGTTGAATGAAAAGAACCAAGGGAAAATTAAAAATCGTATAGATAAGAAAGAATATCTTGTTTTAATTAGTGAGGATAATATTCAGTTTTTAAACTGGCAGGACGTAACTACTGTAATGGGTGTCAAATCAAAGATGATGGATACTATGTATAATTATTTTTCTTTATTTTCTCATCCCTCAAACGTTTCTGTATTTCAGTTTGGGAGTATGTTTAATAAAGAGTCGAATGATTTTTTGGAAACGACTACCTTTCATATTAATTACGTGATATATCTAACGAGCTTTTTTATTGCAGATTATATTAAAGTTTTTCCCACAGTAAAGGCTGTATTTAATAATTTACCAGAGGTAGAGAGTTCGTTAATAAACACAATAAACAGCGCATTTAGGGGTGAAAGTTACGTAATTCATTATGACTAAGCACGAATAGCAGTATGAAATAAAATATTAATGATGCAAAGTGTTCAGTCTGCATCCGGCTTACAACGTTCAATGATTTTAAGTAATT
Organism: Sphingobacteriaceae bacterium; assembly: GCA_903644075.1. Classification (GTDB taxonomy): domain Bacteria; phylum Bacteroidota; class Bacteroidia; order Sphingobacteriales; family Sphingobacteriaceae; genus Mucilaginibacter. Next base: position 1,069 of record CAHJXH010000274.1, read on the forward strand.
CGGTAGAATTACACGCACCAGCTTCTTTGTGCCGGGTACAGATGACGGTAATATTTTGCATAATGATAAATCTAAAATTTCTTGCTGGTTGATGCTTTAATGATATTCTTATTTAAGCGTTCCTTCACATATGCTACAGTAACATTAGGGTTAGCGTGCCTATTGCGCTCACTGATAGTTTGTATGCTTACACCTGATTCCAAATCGTACCAGTCAGAACTATGTTTAAGAGCATAAAATTTAAGGTGCGACGATATATCATATTTCTTTCTAAACGCTCTCCACCGTTGACCTAACAAATCCTTACTGGCCTGAATTGGTTTCGGATTGTTCCAACCTGCAAATACAAAATAATCATCAGGTGCATCTTTAATAAGGTCTTTTAACAAAGCTTCAATATCATCAGTTAAAAGCCATTTAGCCTCATTCCCATTTTTTGTTTTGTCAGGTGATAGGGTAAGTATTTTCTTTTCAAAATCAATATCCTTAACCTGTATACGGGTTATTTCGACGGGACGAACATTTAAAAAGAAAAGGATTTTAGCAGCTACATACAGTTCAAAGAAAATTGCATCATTAGCCAGAAGGTTAACTACGTTTTTAAGTTCATCTTCTTCGTATATAACAAACCGGGATGAATCGTTTACGGTGTTTTTCTTATCTGAATGCTTAACAGGATTGTCAGGTGTAATTTTTAGTGTATTGAGGTAAATAAAGAAAGTCCCTAAATCAGTTCTATAAGTGTTGTAGCTAACTTTTCCCCAATTGCGTTTATGCGCTGTAGCTTGTAAGAATCTGTTTATATCAATTTTGGTAAACGTGTTTGGTTTGCGGAATAAATATTTATTTAGTTTAAGCCAGTCTTTAAAATAGTCCATCAGGTACGTATTACCTTTAAGAGCTTTTTCACCAATGACTTTAATCTCTACCTGCTTCTTTCTTTCGGCAAGCCAATAGTCTATACATTCTACGATTGTTGATTTAGGGTTTATGTCAGCATCAGTACCACAATAGTTATCTGTAATTGGATTATAGCCGTCTGTAAGCTGTTTAATGATTTCTTTTACAACTTTATTGGCTTGTTTTTTAATCTCCTTTACAGGGGCTTTAAAATCAATTCCTTTAGACTTTTTGATAAGCTTAGATTCATTGGTGTCAGGATTTATAAAGTAGTAGGATAGGTAAGGTCTGTTATTTGCAGTTGGCTTAACAGGTAGATAAATTTTAAATTCATAGTCATTCCATATATGGATTAAGAATGTTTGTTTCTTTTTGATATTCATATAAAAAATACCCCTATTTTTACCCCGTTTTTTATCACATTTTTACCCCGGAATTTACCCCGGATTTAGACTAAAAAGCCCTTTAAATGAGTATTAAAGCCGATATTGATAACAAAAAAATAGCGTTCTGGCTCGTAAAATCAGAACCATTTAAATACAGTTGGGAAAAATTTAATCAGGACGGCCGTACCTTTTGGGATGGTGTACGCAATTATCAGGCGCGTAATAACCTGCGTGAGATGAAAGAGGGTGATTTGGTGCTGTTTTACCACAGTAATGAAGGTAAGGAGATAGTTGGTATTGCCAAAGTAGTTAAAGAAGCCTACCAGGACCCAACCACTGATGATAAAAACTGGGTAGTGGTTGATCTTTCCCCGGTAGAAAGCCTGAAAGTTCCGGTAACTTTAGAAACCATCAAAGCCGACGAGCAATTGCAAAATGTAGGCTTGGTTCGCCAGGGTCGCTTATCCGTAATGGGGATGAAACAGGAAGAGTTTGACCGGATTGTAGAGCTGGGCTCGGGCGAATAAGAGGTGGCTCTCACTTATAAAGTTGTCATTGCTGTGAACGAAGCAATCTCGTAACTATACAGGTCAAATTAGCATGCGACGAGGTTGTCACGCTATCGCTCGCAATGAAACAAGTCTTAAATCCGAAATCGAATTCCGATATCCGAAATCAACTTACGCTTCTTTCTGGCTTTCCATAAACAGTGCTTTAAGCTCTGTAGCATCATCTGGCTGCATTTTGCCGCCTAAAATTAAGCGTAACTGCCTGCGGCGGAGAGCGCCATCATAAAGCTTTTGCTCGTGCTCGCTTTCCGGAACAAGTTCGGGCACGTTAATGGTGTTGCCGGCTTTGTCGATAGCTACAAAAGTATAATAAGCCTCGTTGCTTTTAATTTTGGTGCCCGATGGCAGGTCTTGCGCCCATACATCCAGTCTTACTTCAACAGAGGTTTTAAAGCCACGGGTAACTTTGGCTTCAATCTTAACAGCGTCGCCAAGTTTAATGGGGTGTTTAAAAGATACGTTATCAACAGAAGCGGTTACTACCACATGGTTACAATGTTTTTGTGCGGCCATAGCAGCGCAAATATCCATCCAGTACAATAAACGGCCACCCATCAGGTTGCCAAAGGTGTTGGTATCATTGGGTAATACCAGTTCGTTCATGATGGTGTAGCTCTCTGCGGATGACTTTTTTAGCATGGCGCAAATATAGGGAGAGTTAATGATAGAATGAGTGAGTGAGAGAATGATAGAATTGATCTAAGTAGCATGAATGAGAATAAGATTCTGCTATTCAATACGCCTTCATTCAAAATTATCTCTTCGAGGTATTCAATAATCTGTAGCCAACCAGCTCTTCCCAACGAGCTCCGGCGGGGCGGTAGTAAACTAGCATTTGATAGTCGTTCTCTGTTTCGAAATGGTTGCCTTCGAGGGTAGTATAGTCGGCTTTACCGGTACGATCAACCTGTACATATTGGTAATCGTATATACCTTGTTTAAGTAATGTGTTAAAGAAGTATCTGCCCTTTACAACGTCGAAATCCATCTTGCTGCGCGGGTCTAAAACATAGTCATTAAACTTGCCAACTACGTAAACCGAGTTATCAGCAGTAGTACCGGGGATGCCAAGATTGAAGTAAACCTGGGCGTAATCGGCATCAATTCGCGGGTCGCTGCCTTCCTGGTTGCGCAAGTAAAAGTTGCCGTTGTTATCGTAGGTAAACAGGTAGTTCTCCTGGTCGCGACTACGGTCGGCAAGCAGCAGAACGGTATTGGCAGTGTCGCGAAAAATGCGGGCAATACGTTCCGAATTTAGCCTTAACGAGCGGGTATCTACGTGGCGGTACTCATTCCCCCCGGGGAAATCATTGATAGCAATATCGCTGTATTCTAGCGAGGTACCTCTGATAAAAGTCGGGCGGTTATTTAACTGTGCAGTTTCACTACGGCCATTTTGCATCAGCAGCACACGAATGTCGTTATATGGGTTTTGTACCACCATTCCGCTAAAATCAACCTGGAAATTAATCTTCTGGTTAGTTTGACGCAGAGAGACATCGTTCGATTGTACAATCTGGGCCAGTATATTGGCGCGTGTATTTACCACATAAAATCGGCGAGTTAATATCGGGTTGTTGGTATCGCCGTTCTCATAAACCTTCAACAAGTAGTTGCCAGATATTTTGGGCGCTATATTACGGTTAGGGAATGTAAGATCGTAGTGCACATACTTTTGAATGGTGCTGACTGAATAACGATAGTCCAGGATACGATCCTCAGTAAATGACTGCAGGTATTCGGTAGGGGATATGCGCGATGAGTTCCACTGCGCGTCGCAATGCTCAATGGTGTAGTTGTAGGTGCGTGTATTGCTGCCTAATTCGTCAAAAGTAAGCAGCAGCTGGTCATTCGAGTTAAGGTTGATGACCGGGAAAGCACCTTCTTTAGTTGCGTTGTAAAACTGGACTGTTTTGATGCCTGGTTTGTAAACACGGTTATCATAGATGACCTGAGAAAAAGACTTTTGGATAAAAGAAAAAAGACAAAGAATGAACGCCGCACTTAATAGCAAACTTTTCATCCTTTGTCTTTTCTCCATGATCTATATTCTACTATGCTTCCAGTTCTAAAATTTGCTCGGCAAGGGTTTCCCATTGCTGCTGCACTTGTTTTAGCTGGTTTTGCTTTTGCTTGTATTGGGTATTAGTATCGTTAAGTCTGCTTTTGTCGTTGTATACCTGCGGATCGGCCAGCTTGGTTTCCAGTTGTTTTACCTCTTTTTCAAGCGTGGTAACTTGCTCTTCCATTTTTTGGAGATCGCTATTCAACTTCTTGATCTGTTTGGCTTTATCATCCGATGGAGCTTGTTGCTTAACCGGCGCTGCTTCTTTTTTCTCTTCCTTTTTGGGTTGAGCGGCTGCAGCTGCTTTAGGTTCAAGCTTACGTTTAGAATTCCATTCTTCGTACTCGGCATAAGTACCCGGGTATTCTTTGATCTTATGATCTTCGATATACCAGAT
>CAHJXH010000275.1 GCA_903644075.1 Sphingobacteriaceae bacterium
CGGCCTCTAAGGGTGCAATGACATGTTTGAAAATCAGCCACTTAATAAACATGTCATGGGTAACGTAGTGAAGAATCTTCTTCGCAATACATAGCGAACTTACAAGGTGAAGAAGATATTTCGCTACCGCTCAATATGACAAACACATCTGGCGCATACGTCCGCTTGTGACACTTAAGCTTGCGCCAGAAAAGGAAATTTCAGATGTGCAGATGCCTTTAATTCGCACATTTGCATATCTGCACATTAGCACATCTTATATCACCCCCGCTTTCTCCAGCTCCTCCTGCATTTGCACCTGCAACTTCAAAGCCTCTGCCCGTGCAGCTTCGGCAAAATCTTCGCCTTTTGAGGCGTAGATGATCCCGCGCGATGAGTTAACCAGCAGGCCACAGTCTTTGGTGATACCATATTTACACACATCTTCCAGGCTGCCGCCTTGTGCGCCTACTCCTGGTACCAGCAAGAAATTATCGGGTGCGTATTTGCGGATGTTGGTAAATTCTTCGCTTTTGGTGGCGCCTACTACGTACATAATCCGGTCGGCACCGGCCCAGGTGTTGGCTTTTTGAATTACGGCTTCGTATACATGGCCGCTTCCGGTATCCAAATATTGAAAATCTTTGCTGCCAACTGATGATGTTAGCGCCAAAATGATTACCCACTTACCATCGTACTTTAAATATGGTGTAACACTATCGTTACCCATGTAGGGTGTAACGGTGATGGCATCAAAGCCCATACCGGTTACTTCCTCGTTAAAAAAGGCCTGTGCGTAGTGGTCAGAGGTGTTTCCGATATCGCCGCGTTTGGCATCTATAATAGATAAGCACTCTTTGGGCAAATATTGGTAGGTATCTATTAAACTTTGCAAACCTTTTATGCCTTTACTTTCGTAGAAAGCGGCATTAGGTTTATAAGCCACACACAAATCTTTAGTAGCATCAATTATCCTTTTGTTGAATTCGAGGACGGGATCGGCGTATTGATGCAAAAAAGCAGGGATTTTTTCGATATCGGGGTCGAGACCTATACATAAAAATGATTTTTTACGTTTGATCTCATCTATAAGTTGGATTCTGGAAAGCATGGAAGAAAATTTACGTTTTTTCAGAGCTCAAAAAAACTAAAAATAACCCGAAGTGTTATCTGAATGTATATATTTTTCAAATATTTTGAATTAACTAATATTTATAGTACAATTGTATCGTTTTCCTGACAAAGTTTTCTTGTATCTGAGAGACGATAAAAATATCCCGGTTTATACAGATTTACAAAATACGAATACTTGGTTTTTGCTAAGCAAATTGCAGGCGGACTTCTTAATTAAAAATTTCCTTTTTGAACTATAATTCCTCTCATGTCGGATACAATTGAATTGAATGACAAACTCGTGTCTGAGTTACGCCTGATGGCAAAAAGTATGGGTATAGCAGAAGCTGACGAATTACGTAAAGCACAGCTTATCACCCGTATCAATGAGCAGCACCAGCTTATTGAGCAAGCACGCGCCCAGCATAGTGCACTTACTGATAACTATTCTGAAATCAACCAAAATACATCATCTGATACAGCCACTGCAACAGATGATAGTGCCGATAATGATGATGAATCAGGCAAATCACGCGGCAAAAGAGCCCGCAGTATAAAATCAAAAAAAGATGCGCCGCAGGATACGCCTGTAGAGTCGACCTTGTTTGATAGCGACGGCAACTCAGAACCCCAAAGAAACTATAATAACCAGCCTATTGATGCACCGGTTTCGGCAGCTGCGGCACCGGCTCCTGTTAGCGAGCGCGAACCTGCAGCACCGCGTACAGATGCACCGGCTTCACAAGAAGGCCGCCAGCCGCGTTTCGAAAAACGTGCGCCAAATAATAACAATGGTACCAACGGCAATACTGGTAACGGTAACAATCAATCGCGCCAGCAGCAGGAGCCTGCTATAAATCTTGACTTTGATAACGTTATTGTTAACGAAGGCGTTCTGGAAATTATGCCCGATGGCTATGGTTTCCTGCGTTCGTCTGACTATAACTACTTAACTTCTCCGGATGATATCTATGTTTCACAGTCGCAGATCAAACTTTTCGGCTTAAAAACTGGTGATACCGTTCGCGGAAGCATACGCCCTCCGAAAGAAGGCGAAAAATATTTCCCTTTGGTACGTGTTGAAGCCATTAACGGCCGTATCCCTGCCGAAGTGCGTGACCGTGTACCTTTCGATCACTTAACCCCACTTTTCCCGCAGGAAAGATTAAACCTGTTCACCGATCCGGGCAACTATTCAACCCGTATTATGGATTTGTTCTCTCCTATTGGTAAAGGCCAGCGTGGATTAATCGTGGCACAGCCTAAAACTGGTAAAACCATGTTATTAAAGGATGTGGCTAACGCGATTGCAAAAAACCACCCTGAAGTATACCTCATCATCCTGTTAATTGATGAACGCCCTGAGGAGGTTACCGATATGGCCCGCAGCGTACGCGCCGAAGTTATTTCATCAACTTTTGATGAGCCTGCTGAGCGCCACGTTAAAATTGCCAATATTGTGTTGGAGAAAGCAAAACGTATGGTAGAGTGTGGTCACGATGTGGTTATCCTTTTAGATTCGATTACCCGTTTGGCACGTGCTTACAACACCGTTGCACCGGCATCTGGTAAAATATTATCGGGTGGTGTTGATGCCAACGCATTGCACAAACCTAAGCGCTTTTTTGGTGCGGCACGTAACATCGAAGATGGCGGTTCATTAACAATTATTGCTACAGCATTAACCGAAACAGGCTCTAAAATGGACGAGGTTATCTTTGAAGAATTTAAAGGTACCGGTAACATGGAGCTTCAATTGGATAGAAAACTATCTAACAAACGTATATTCCCGGCTATTGATCTTACTGCATCAAGCACACGCCGCGATGATCTGTTGCTTGACCGCGATACGCTGCAACGCATCTGGATTTTACGTAACCACCTGGCCGACATGAACTCACAAGAATCAATGGAGTTTTTACAGGCTCAGATCCGTGGTACAAAAACCAACGAAGAGTTCCTGATTTCGATGAATTCATAAAAATATCAAAGGTTTTATGAGGATAAGATTAAAACCCTTAACTTCATAAAACCTTAATATAGGGTTGCTATATTTACAACCGCGAATGAAACAACGAGTTAGAAAACACTTACCCAACGCTATTACCTGTGCTAATTTATTCAGTGGATGCGTAGGTATTGTATTTGCCTTTCAAGACAATCTGGTTGTTGCCGCCTACTGCATTTTTCTGTCGGCCATATTCGATTTTTTCGACGGACTGGCTTCCCGCGTACTCCAATCATTTTCTGGTATAGGTAAAGATCTCGATTCACTGGCCGATATGGTAAGCTTCGGCGTTTTGCCATCGGTTATCCTGTACGAGCTTTTTTTACAAGCCCCGCAGATTGAGCACATCAGCAATTTCTTAAACTTTATTGCCTTCCTGCTGCCGGTATTCTCGGCATTAAGGCTGGCTAAGTTTAATATTGATACCCGCCAGGCCGAAAACTTTATCGGTTTGCCTACGCCGGCCAACGCTATATTAATAGCATCGTTCCCACTAATACTCCGCGAGCATAATTTGTTCTTTACAGATTTTATCCTCAACCCCTACTTTTTATCGTGCTTTGTGCTGATAATGTGCGCATTACTGGTTGCAGAAATGCCGCTGATGTCGCTTAAATTTAAGAACCGCGACTTCAATAAAAATATATTCAGGTATTTACTGCTATTGTTTTCGGCTATTCTGATTCTATTTTTTAAATTTGCTGCAATTCCGGTGGTTATATTAATGTATATCACCCTATCAGTAATTCAATTCAGATTTATACCCAAATGACAAAGTTCCAGGCCGAAATCGATGTAATGCCAAAAAAAGAAATTCTTGACCCACAAGGAAAAGCAGTTTCAGGAAGTATGAAAAACCTTGGCTTGTCTGAGATCGACAATATCCGTATCGGCAAACATATTACTTTAGAGATCGATGCAGAAAATGCAGAGGCAGCCCACGCTAAAGTAGAGCAGGCTTGCAAAAGCTTATTAGCTAACCTGATTATGGAAAGCTATACCTTCGAAATAAAAGCTATTTAATTTTCTTAGAAATGCAATGTGTTGGTGACAACAGCATTAGTGTTCGGAAGAAGAGTTTCTTTCACTAATATTAAGCAAGGGGTCATGCTGAGGCACTCGAAGCATGTGTGTTGGGTATTGCCGACTATTCATTTAGCAGTAGACATGGTGTATAAGGCCTTTGCCCACATGCTTCGAGTGCCTCAGCATGACCCATCTCTCAATTAGGGTACGAGCTACAAGCTCGCACCAGCGGATGTCTAGATAGACAAAGTGCTTAGCGCGCTAGCATACATGCCCCCGGTTACCATGCATCAACATGCTAACAAGGGGATTACAATAAAATATTTTTCTGGGAGATACTAAAGCTGTGAAGCAGCTTCTGTTTTTATTTGCTGTAGTTTACGCAGGTTTCCTGTAATAACGCTTCTCACTTCATTAAAACGGGTAGTAATATCGTGCACATCCGGTGCGCCTGTTTTTGCCAGGTGCTCAATCTCCTGCATGGCCGATTGGCTGTCTATCATACCAAAGAAACCCAGGTTTGGTTTTAACTTATGCGCAGATGATGCAGCTGCTGCCCAGTCGCCTGCGGTAATGGCTGTATCAATTAAATGCAACAGCTCTGGCGACTGCTGCATAAACATATCTATCGATTCTACAATAAACTCGTTGCTGCCATCGGCTATTTCGTATAAAAAGGTTAAGTCAAGGTCTTGGTTATCAGCCATAAGATAGTGGTATTAGTTAGTTACCCAAAGTTATAATTTTTTCACAATCAAGCTATCTGTAAGCTCATTTTTAAGCTGTAAAATAGTCTTTTTTAACACAGGATGGACAAATTGGTTGTCCAATTCTCCTAAAGGCTCTAAAGTAAACCTTCTTTCGTGCAATCTTGGGTGTGGAACTATCAGGTTTGGGTCATCATTTATTATCATCTCGCCAAAGAAAAGGATATCAATATCAATGGTTCGCGATCCCCATTTCTCGTTTCGTTTGCGGCCTAACGCTTTTTCCAGGTCCAGTAGTTTCTTTAACATGGCACGCGGCAACAGGTCTGTTTTAACCATAATTACCTGATTTAGATAGTCTGGCTGCCCTTCTACCCCCCAGGCTTCGGTTTCGTATATCGACGATATTTTTACAACTTCGGCCATATTTTCTATGCCTTTAATGGCCTGTTTCAGAAAAAGTTGCCGGTCGCCCAGGTTACTTCCCAGTAACAAAAAAACATTAATCATGTTGTAACAAATATTATGGATAG
>CAHJXH010000276.1 GCA_903644075.1 Sphingobacteriaceae bacterium
TAGGCACGCCATCCCAATCGTTATAACTGCTCATCACACCCAGCGGATGCGCCTCTTGTATCACCCTGCGGAATGGATACAGATAGATCTGGTACATTTCTCGCGGTGCCACGTGCGGGTCGGTACGGGCATTGCCATCGCGGCCGCCTTTAGGCACGCTGTACACAGCAAAGTGTTTCAGGGTTGCAGCCACGCCTTCTTCCTGGATCCCCAGAACCATTTGCTTGCCCAGTTCGGCAATATGGAAAGGGTCTTCGCCATAACACTCCACTACCCTGCCCCAGCGCTGGTCACGGGCGGGATCGAGGATTGGTGCGTAAACGTTGGTATAACCCAATGCTTTGGCTTCGCGACCTACGGTTTGGCCGGCCTGGCGCACCAAGTCTTTATCCCAGGTGCTGCCTATGCCTATTGGTGCAGGTAATGAGGTAGCACGATCATGGTTTAACCCGTGGATACCCTCATTGGTGAAATCGACCGGGATACCAATGCGTGTTTGCTCTACAAACCAGTGTTGTATAGTATTAATGGCTGCAGCATGTTTACTATAAGGGAATGAATATTGCGATTGCGCATTATCAGTGTAGGAGGTTAAGCTGTTCAGCTCTTCATCTATGTTGGCTATCCCATCTTTCCAGATTTCGTTTTTCCAGCTGGGCACGGGCATTTCATCTTTTAAAACGCGTTTGTAACCGTACAGGGTGGCCATCTGGCAGGTTTTTTCTTCAACCGTCATTTGCGACAGCAGGTCGGCAATCCGTTTTTCTATCGGTTGCTGCGGGTCCTCAAATACATCTTTTTTACCGTTCTTATTAAAATCTATCCAGCCTTTGTGGTATATATTGGTAGTAGTTTGGGCCGATACGCCCTGAACCGCGCACAGAGCCAGTAATAGCAAGAGCTTATTTTTGTTCTTCATAATTTAGGTTAACAGGCAGAATTGCTAATCGCAAATAACTGAAATTATTAAAAACAAGCAATTAAGATGTTGTATCTATTTTAATACAGATGTTTAACTGTTTTAGTTGTGCTGATCACCACTGTGTTACCGGCTATAACTTTCCAGGTGCTTTTACTTTGGATATAAGCAATAATACGGAATGGATGCCCTTCCATATCTGGCGGAATAGTTAACTGTGTTGCGCCCGTTATTTTGTTAGCATTAATGGTTTTAAATACACGCACTACATTAACATTACTAATAGTTTCCCCCTTATTTTCACCTGCTGTTACCCTATCCGTAACCCGCTCTTGCACCAGGGCTATGTTCACCATTTCATCATCAGAAACAGAGTGCAGCTGATAATTAACCGTAAGCTGGTTACCTGCAATGGCAGCGCCTATACTGATCACATTATCGGTAAATACTTTTAATGATGCTTTAATAAGCGTACGCAGGTTATCAGTTTCAGAACCGATCATTTCCTGCTTGCCATTAAAAACGGCCTGGGGGGTATAAGCATCGGTATGGAATATCTGGTTATAATGGCGCTGGCGTTCGGTGTAAGAATGGTCGCTGTATGGGTCTTTCCAGCCTTTGTTGTCCCAGTAATCAACATGGAAACTTAACAGATAAACGGGTTTACCGGCAAATTCTTTACTTAAGCGGATCAGGGTTTCATCGGCAGGCGGGCAGCTGGCGTTACCTTCAGAAGTAAATAATTCTACTACACCCATGCCCATTAGCAAAAACTGCTTTTTATCGGGATGTATTTTAAAGGATGTGAGCAATAAAACTACGAGCAGACTTAATGTTGCAACCTTTAATTTAGCCATGAGCAAATATACTTTTTAGCTTACGGAGTACTATTGAAAAATCGGCAAAAATGAAGCTTAAAAATGGACATTTGATAAAATATTTTCGGCAGCAACAAAACTCACAAAACCATAACATTATCATAATCAACAACTTGAAACAAAGGGCTATTCAGGCCGTTATAGGATTAAAATTGTCAAAGAAATGTTACGATGGGTATTAATATGAAATCAGCAATATGATAAAATGCCCATTGCTCGGCTTCGCTTTATTTTTCCTATCTATTTCGTTAGTTTATAGCCAGGACCCCTGGGAATTAAAGCGAAATGAGAATGGCATAGAGATTTATACCCGGAAACCCTTATCCGGCAATTTAAAAGAACTACGGGTTGTTTGCGAGCTTGAAACTACTAAAGAACACCTCATAAAAACCCTGCTCGACATTAATAATTATGGCAAGTGGGTATACAGCACCAAGAGCAATACGATGCTAAAAACGGTGAGCCCACAGCAAATTATTTACCACTCCATATCGCACCTGCCCTGGCCCCTGCGCGATCGCGATTTAATAGTACAGTTAACCATACTGCCCGATAAAGAGCCTAACAAGTTTGAGATACAAGCCGTAAGCCTGCCCGACTACCTGCCAAAAGATAAAAACTTTATACGTGTGCCCTACTCTTCCGCATTATGGAAAGTTACTGTGGTTAGCGAGCACAAACTCAGCATTGATTATAGCTTTAGTGTTGATCCCGGCGGTAGTATACCGGTTTGGCTGGTAAACAGCACCCTGTCTATCGGCCCTTACAATTCTTTTCATAAGTTGAAAGAGATGCTGACGCATTAAGCATCCGCACACGTATTTCAAAATATATCACCTAACTTTTCAATCTCAAATTACTATTAATCAATTATTTAATATGTTATATTTGGTTGATACCCTTAACCAAAACATATTACAACATGAAAACCTTAACTAAAACTTTACACCTAACATTTGTGGTTGCCCTGATCACGATGTTGTCCATCTCAACAAACAAAACTCTCGCAGCTGTTAAACCGGCTGATCCTCCGGCGGGGTTCAAACATCAGTACGCTACTGTGAACGGCGTTAAAATCCACTATGTAATTGGCGGCAAAGGCCAGCCTTTGTTATTGGTACATGGCTTTGGCCAAAACTGGTACATGTGGTACCGGCTGATGCCCGAACTATCCAAACACTTCACCATTATTGCACCCGATCTGCGCGGTGTGGGCGAATCTGACAAACCAACTGGCGGCTACGATAAAAAAACAATGGCCACTGATCTGCACGAGCTGATGAAGAAGCTCGGCTACAAAAACATTAACCTGGTTGGCCACGATATTGGACTGATGGTGGCTTATGCCTATGCCGCCCAATTCCCAACCGATGTTAAAAAGGTGGCTTTATTAGATGCCCTGTTACCAGGTATAGAACCCGTTTGGAGCCAGGTACGTGCACAGGCATGGTGGTTCGGCTTTTTTGGCATGCCCCACTCGGGCGAGATTATTGCCGGCAAAGCAGGCTTATTTTTAACCAGTTTTTGGCCGCTTGTAGGTTATGTTAAAAAACCCTTCACCGATGTAGAAACCAATGAATTTATCCGCGCCTACAGCGTACCGGGTGCCACTACCGGCGCATTTAACTGGTTTGCCAACTTCCCGAAGGATGCTAAAGATAACGTTGAACTGGCTAAAAAGAAACTGCCTATGCCTTTGCTGGCCATGGGTGCCGATCACTCTGCCGGCGTATATCTTGCGGCGCATTGCCGGTTAGTGGCTACCAATGTAAAGGAAACCATCATTAAAGGATCGGGCCACTGGCTGGTGCAGGAACAAACTGCACAGGTGCAAAAAGGACTGTTAGATTTCTTCTTATAAAAATATTAAAGCCTGGCCCGGAAACAGATACGTATATTTCGCTTTCGGGCCAGGCCTTTTAATCCATATTCACTAAAAGCTGCATTAGTTTTAAGTACAATTGAGTTAAATTTGCAGGGTGACTACTGCCCCAAAAACTCCGCGAACTACTAAAACAACCGTATCTAAAAAACCGGCGGCTAAACGGGTAACTAAACCCAGGACTACAATAAAGAAGCCTACTGAACCCGCCAGAAAACGTTTTGCTTACGGGCCTATTATCATAGCCGTTTTACTGCTTGTTTTATTTTCGCCATTGTACTATAAGTTTGTGGTAAATGGCTTTACGGGAGCATGGCACTGGATTAATGATATTGGCGAAGATCCCGATTACCGAAATTACAAAAGCTTCAACATCCACGTTTCCGAAAAATATACTATCCACGGTATTGATGTATCATATGCACAAGGCAAGATAGACTGGCCAAAAGTTAAGGCAATGGACGAGAACGGCCTGCACCTTACCTTCGCTTTTATCAAAGCAACAGACGGCATCAATTACATCGATCCAACATTTCAACGTAATTGGCGCGAGGCGGCCAAAACCGGGCTTATCTGCGGGGCTTACCACTTTTTCCGGCCGGAGAAAGACGGTAAAACGCAAGCCAAATGGTTTTTAAAAACAGCCAGGCTCGAGCCAAGCGACATGCCATTGGTGGTTGATATTGAAAAACTGGATGGCACATCGCCCGAGCGAATGCGCATTCAGCTGGATGCATGCCTCTCCTACCTCAAATACAGAAGCCCGGTTAAACCCATCATCTACTCGGGACTTAGTTTTTACACCGATTACCTGAAAGGTTATTTCGACGAATACCCACTATGGATTGCCCATTACGACCAGCCCGAGCAACGGATTAGTCAGGCCAGTAAGTGGCAGTTTTGGCAGCATAGTAGCAAGGCCACCGTAAACGGCATTAAACACGCGGTTGATTTTGATACTTTTAAGGGCGATAGCGCAGCATTCAGGCAGGTGCTTATTCAATAAAGTATTCATTTAGGCGAAAGCAATAATTTACTGGCTTTTTATTTATATTTTGTAAACTACATACATCAAGTTTACGGGCTTATTATTATGCTTTAACCGTTTAAATATCGGGAATGAACCTTAACGAAATCCTCACCATAACCGTTGTTATTGCAGCCATATTTGCCTACATCAATCACCGTTGGATAAAGCTGCCACCAACTATCGGTATTATGGTATTATCGTTAATCAGTTCTGTGGTATTGGTTATTACCGGTAATTCTAATTTCCTGCTGTCGAAGAAAGCGATCGAGATGGTTTCATCTATCGATTTCCAGAATGTGCTCATGGATTTCATGCTCAGCTTTTTACTATTTGCCGGTGCCATACATATCGAGGCCGACAAATTAAAAGCAGAACGCTGGCCCATTTTAGTACTGGCAACCGTGGGCACGCTCATATCCACCTTTTTAGTGGGTGGCATGGTTTGGTACCTGTTTCAACTGTTCCACTTTCCGATACCTTTTATATACTGCCTGCTATTTGGCGCATTAATTTCCCCGACCGACCCTATAGCTGTTTTGGGCATCCTTAAACAAGCTAAAATTCCGGGCTCGTTAGAACTTAAAATATCGGGCGAATCATTGTTTAATGATGGTGTGGCAGTGGTGGTATTTATCAGCATTGCCGAAGTAGCAC